>NZ_JCBANT010000017.1:0-88923 GCF_059816125.1 Arthrobacter sp. 001422645
ACCACCACGTGATCCACAAAGAGCAATGGACCATCCAAATCCGCACCGGTATCCCCTGGTTCATCCCGCCCCCGCACGTCGACCCGCGCCAAAAACCCCGACGCAACAACTACTTCCACCCCGCAAACCTCAACACCGCCGCCTGATACCGGCAGTGGTGTCAGGTGAAGCCGATCTGTCCTCAGGCTCTCCCGCAGGCTTCAGGGACTCCACTTGCGTCGGCACGGCATCAGCTGGGGTCATCAAGGCGTTCTGACGGGGCCAGCAGATCATGCGCGGCACACTCGCACGTGAAATGGGCGGGCCACGAGCGAAGGCCAGTGCGGCACACTCGTACGTGAAATGGGCGGGCCACGAGCGAAGGGCACGACGGCAGCAGGCTGCGTGCGGGCGCCGGGCGGCTTCGTCACGTTAGGAGGCGGCGATGGCGCCCAGCACGGTCAAGAAAAGCGAGCGACCCGTGCGGTCAAGAGACGCGAGCTACCCACCGGGGCCGGGAGCCGGAATGGGATGAGTTTCGCAAAAGCTACGGGCTGCGGCTGAATGTGTTGCAAAAATTGCCCGGGGCTGCGGAAGATTCCCGCCGCTTTGGGATGCCGCCGATGCCGGCACACCCCGCGCCACCCTCGACACGCCTCGTGCCAGTGTTCAGCACTCCGCGCCATGTCCAGTACACCGAGCGCGCATCCTCGGCACGCAGCGTATGGTCTACGGCCCGGCGGGCGGCCGTGTGGGCCCTACCGGGTGAGAGGCGGTGGCGCCAGAGGAAGCAACGCCGTTCCGGCGGCAACGGTGTCGGCGGACATCTCCCACACCCTCCGCAGGGCACAGAACTTCCACCAGTGGTGCTTCAGGACCTCCGGGTTGGCACGCAACGGACGGACCTCGGTCTGCCCAATTGCGACAGCCAGCAAGATTGGGGAATCGCCGTGCTGCCAGGCTTCCCACTCCCCTGCCACCGGATCCACGAGGCTTTCCTCTGCCTTCATTCCGGCCACCAACTGCATGACCACTTTGTCATCCAGCGGTTTGACGGTGCCGTCGCGGCTGGTCCCCTTGGTTTTGTAATCGATAAGGCATATCCGGCCGTTGATCCTGGCGACGAGATCCAAGGTGCCGGCGTACCCGACGGTCTTGTTCCAAACCGTGATCTCCGGGGCGATCGGTTCCACTTGGAAGAGGTCCCACCACTCGTCGAAGCGGGCAGCGAAGGCTTCTTCACCGTTGGCGGCAAGAGCTTCGCGGGTTTCCTTCATCTGATGCGGACGGCCCAACGCACGCAGGGCAACCTGCTCGCAGTAGTTGTGCACACGATCCCCGCGCTTCGCAGCGTCGTCGCGGTAGGTCTCCGCTGCCTTGGCCGCACGGCTCACCGCTTGGCGTACTTTGGCCGGGCTGCCCAGGATGCCAGGGAGTGTGGGGTCCTGGGCCAGGCTGTTGGCGCCCATGTATCCGAACCAACCGTCCAAACCGTGGGGCTGTTGGCCGATCACGGTGGTGATGGAGGGAACGGAGAACTGCTCTGACGTGGAGCGCGCATACATCCGGCCATATTCCGTGGCATGGGCAAGAAGTGGGGCGGTCATGGGAAGACTCTTTCACGGGGGTCTGACAGTGGAGAAAAACGGCAGTCCGGCTGCACTAACAAGAATGGTCCGCCCCGCTCGGTGAGCGGAACGGACCATTTATTGGGTGGGCGATACTGGGTTCGAACCAGTGACCTCTTCGGTGTGAACGAAGCGCGCTACCACTGCGCCAATCGCCCCAATGCCATTGAATGCTAGCCCACCCCGGCGGAATATAGAAATCGAGGTGCCACGCCGCGCTTGCGTCACCAATTGAGTCCTCCGCCCGACGCCCTGATCACCCTGCCAAGCGACTTGGGTCGCCGGAGGACCCCGGTGGCGACGCCCGAAAAGGCAGGCTAATTACAGGGGTGTAGTTTGCAAGAACCGCTAGAACTCAAGGATGCGAGGGTCTCGGCCCCCGCCGTCCTCGCCCCGATTTGTAAGTTCCCAGAACCTCCTATAGAGTTCTTACTCGTTGGAACGCGAGGAAATGCCGATTGCGGCGGGGAATTGCAGACAATATTGCGGACGTAGCTCAGCTGGTAGAGCACCACCTTGCCAAGGTGGATGTCGCGAGTTCGAATCTCGTCGTCCGCTCGCAGGACACTGTCACGGTATGGTTCTTCGGAATCCTATCTACACGGTGGGTTGGCCGAGAGGCGAGGCAGCGGCCTGCAAAGCCGTATACACGGGTTCGAATCCCGTACCCACCTCGGTGAAAACCCTGGTTCCGGTTTAGGTCGGATGCAAGGGGCGATTGGCGCAGCGGTAGCGCGCTTCCCTGACACGGAAGAGGTCACTGGTTCGATCCCAGTATCGCCCACCAAAGTAAGGCAACTTACTTGATGCAGTACCACCGGCCCAGCCGGCATGGACTAAAAATGCGGACGTAGCTCAGCTGGTAGAGCACCACCTTGCCAAGGTGGATGTCGCGAGTTCGAATCTCGTCGTCCGCTCTCTTCATGACAACTCCACACCGGATCCTTCCGGTTGCGGGCGATTGGCGCAGCGGTAGCGCGCTTCCCTGACACGGAAGAGGTCACTGGTTCGATCCCAGTATCGCCCACCACAAAAGCAGCTCCCCCGGAGCTGCTTTTTTGTGCCCTGCGGGTCCTTCTACCCTGTTCGCCTGAAGCGATTTCTTTTACCCTCTGGGCGGACACCCTTGGCACCCCCGCCACGTCCCGCTAGGGTGGAAGACGCTAGGAGCGATCTGGCTCCGCGACCGAAGGGAGGTGCCCGTGGGTTTACTTGACGATCTAAAGGGCAAGGCTCAGCAAGTTATTGGTGGCAACGAAGGAGCCATCAAGGACGGCATCGAGAAAGCCGGCGACTTCGTCGACTCCAAAACCGGCGGAAAGCACGCCGACAAGATCGATGCTGTGCAGCGCGGCGCTTCCGACTTCGTGGACAAGGCGAACGACCGGCCGAACGCGGCCCCCGTCGCCGAACAGCCTCCCGTCGCCGGTGAGCACCCCGTAACCGGGGAACCCCGCCAGCCAGGCCTCTGACCCAGATACGTCAGCGAGGTGCCGGTCCCGCCGAGAGGCGGCGCCGGCACCTCCGGCGTTTAACGGCACGGCACGGCATTTATCGGCACACCGCACGACGCCGAGGATCGCTGAGCCGCGCCTTCAATCAGCCGCCCCGCGCCGCCCCATACGCACCGCCGCCCAGCCACACGAATCCGCTCCGCCTAACGGCATGTCTAACGAAACAACGCGGGGTCACTCATCGTCCATCCGGTGCAGCAGGATGGGCCGTCAGTGACCCCGCGATGTTGTGAACTCCGCGTTGGCTATGAACGTCAGGAGGGTTCGTGGTTCTGGCCCTCACGGGCCAGGGCGGTGAGGCGCGAAACGGCGCGGAAGTACTTCTTCATGTACCCGCCGGTCATCATTTCCTCGGTGAACAGCTGGTCGAACGGCACACCGCTGGCCAGGATCGGCACGTCCTTGTCGTAGAGCCTGTCCGCGAGAACGACGAAGCGCAGCGCGACGGCCTGCTCGGTGATGGTGTGGACGTTCTTCCAGACCACACCCTCGATGCCGTCGAGCAACTGGCGGTAGCGGCTCGGGTGGACGCCGGCCAGGTGGTCGATCAGGGTGCTGAACTCATCGCGCGCCACCGTCTTGCCGTGGAATTCGCTCTGCATGTGGTGCGTCAGCTGCTCGTTTGGCAGCGGCTGCGGCGCGGCGGGCAGGCCGCGGTGGCGGAAGTCCTCGCCGTCGATCCGGACGACGTCGAACTGGTCCGACAGCACCTGGATTTCACGGGCGAAGTCGACGGCGGCAAACCGGCCGTCGCCCAGGGAACCCGGCAGGGTGTTGGACGTGGCAGCAAGCTTGACGCCGGCGTCGGCCAGTTCGCGCATGAGCCGCGACATCAGCACGGTGTCGCCCGGATCGTCGAGCTCGAATTCGTCGATGCAGACCAGCTTGTAGTGGCTCAGGGCCTCGACGGTCTTGCGGAAGGACAGCGCCCCCACCAGGTTGGTGTACTCAACGAAGGTGCCGAAGGCCTTGGGGCCGGGGGCGGCGTGCCACAGCGAGGCGAGCAGGTGGGTCTTGCCGACGCCGAAGCCGCCGTCGAGGTAGATCCCGGCCCGGGAGGTGTCCTTCTTGCCGAAGAGTCGCTTGAAGAGACCGTCTCCGTCGCGTGCACCGACATTTGCCGCGAATCCCTCCAGCGCTTTGACCGCGACGGCCTGGCTGGGTTGGGACGGATCCGGCCGGTAGCTGGAAAACGACACCTCACCGAAGCGCGGCGAGGGATAAAAACCGTTGAGGAGTTCATCCACTGAAACTGCCGGGGTGCGGGCGGCGAGCTGTTCGATCTGTACCAAGGTGGTCCGTTCTGCTGGTCTCTTGTCCCCAGAAAGAATACCGGCAATGCGCGGGCCGCTTGTCGGTCCACCGCCTCGCGGCGTGGACTCGCGGCGTGGACTCGCGGCGTGGACGGGAGGACTTCACGTGACGAAGGCCATATTTCCGAGTGTGAACCCGGTGGAACAATCCGGGCGGGGCGTGGTTAGTGTTGGAGAAGGCCCGGCGCCGTTGTGCGATTCCTCCATGGCCCGGCCTCCTGACCGTTTCAGTGAAAGGCCATCAAATGCCCTACCCCGTCGAGCAGAACGAGAAGTTCGCCGCGTACGCCCACCCCGAGCGGCTCGTGTCCACCGAGTGGCTGGCTGCCGCGATCGACTCCGGCGCCCTCCAGGACGGCAAGCTAGTGGTGGTGGAATCCGACGAGGACGTGCTGCTTTACGAGACCGGCCACATCCCGGGAGCCGTGAAGATCGACTGGCACACCGACCTGAACGACGAGGTCACCCGCGACTACGTGGACGGCGCGGCATTCGCCGCCCTCGCCGCGGCCAAGGGAATCTCCCGGGACAGCACGGTGGTCATCTACGGCGACAAATCCAACTGGTGGGCAGCCTACGCGCTGTGGGTCTTCACGCTGTTCGGTCACGAGGACGTCCGGCTGCTCGACGGCGGCCGGGACAAGTGGATCGCCGAAGGACGGGCTATCACCACGGACAAGACGGCCACCGCGGACGGCGACTACCCCGTCGTCGAGCGCAACGACGCCCCGATCCGCGCCTTCAAGGAAGACGTGCTGGCCCACTTCGGCAAGCCGCTGATCGACGTCCGCTCCACCGAGGAGTACACGGGCCAGCGCACGCACATGCCGGCCTACCCCGAGGAAGGCGCCCTGCGCGGCGGGCACATCCCCACCGCGGCGTCCATCCCGTGGGCGCGTGCGGCTGCCGAGGACGGCACCTACCGCGACCGCCCCGAACTTGAGGCACTCTACCTCGGCGAGGCCGGGCTGAAGGAAGGCGACGACGTCGTAGCGTACTGCCGCATCGGCGAGCGTTCCAGCCACACCTGGTTCGCGCTCAAGTACCTGCTCGGCTTCGAAACGGTCCGCAACTACGACGGGTCCTGGACCGAATGGGGCAATGCAGTGCGCGTCCCCATCGTCAAGGGCGCCGAGCGCGGCACGGTTCCGGCCGCCAGGTAGCCCGGGCGTAAGCTGGAAGAGATGAATACTGTTGCCCTTCCCACCGCACTGGCGGAAATTGTTGACGACTTCCAGGCCGTCACCGAGCCCGAACGGCTCCAACTGTTGCTCGAGTTCTCCCGCGAACTCCCGGAACTCCCGGAACGGCTCAAGGACCACCCGGAGCTGATGGAGCAGGTGGTCGAGTGCCAGTCGCCGCTGTTCCTGACCATTGAAACGGAAAAGTCCGACGGCGGCGCGGCCGACAGCGTCCGGCTCTTCTTCAAAGCACCGCCGGAGGCCCCCACCACCCGCGGCTTCGCGGGCGTGCTGCACGAAGGCCTCGACGGGCTGAGCCCGGCGGAGATCCTGGCCGTCCCGGATGACATGCCGGAACTGCTGGGACTGACCAGGGCCATCACTCCGCTGCGGATGCGCGGGATGACCGCGATGCTGGGCCGGATCAAGCGCAAGGTTGCTGCCCTCCCGCAGCACTCCTGACGGATACCCGGTCACTTAGGCAGCTGGACAAAACGGAACCCCATGGCACGCAAACAGGCGTCACAAGGAACCCCGGCAACCGCCGTACTGGCAGCCGCCGGGGTTCCGTTCGTCGCGCACCCCTACAGCCACGACCCTGCTGCCGCCAGCTACGGACTCGAAGCGGCGGAGGTGCTCGGCGTCGACCCGGCCCGGGTGTTCAAAACCCTGATGGTCGACGTCGACGGCCGGCTCGCCGTCGGCGTTGTGCCGGTGAGCGGGAACCTGGACCTCAAAGCGATGGCGGCCGCACTGGGCGGCAAAAAGGCAGCGATGGCGGACCCGGCAGCAGCCGAGCGCCGCACCGGCTACGTGCTGGGGGGCATCTCACCGCTGGGACAGCGGCAGCCCTCCCCCACCGTCCTGGATGACAGCGCCCTTGGCCTGGACACGATCCTCATCTCGGGCGGACGGCGCGGCCTGGACATCGAGCTGAGCCCGGCGGAACTGATCCGCCTCACCGGCGCACGCACGGCACGGATCGGCGCCGGCAGGAAGTAGCCGGCGGAACTAACAGCCGCCAAGCGCACCGAGTGTGCAGCACACAGCAGTGTTGCCGGAAAACACTGCCGCGAAGTGTCAACTCGGCGAGACAGGGGCCTCGGGGTTCGGCGACTCGGGATCAGGGGCCTCGGGGTTCGGCTGGCCGGGATTCGCGCGGGGTGCCAGCTGCTGACCGAGCCAGGCCGTGACCAGCCGCTCCCAGCGCTCCGGATCCACGTTCCATTCCTTGGTGTGCCGGGCGCGGTCGAAGGTCTCGAAGGTGACCATTTCCGGGTTTTTCTCGGCCAGGGCCGCGGATGGGCCGTAGGGGACGTATTCGTCGTCGACGCTGTGGATGATCAGGGTCGGCGTCCGCAGTTCCACGGCACGGGAAACCCAGTCCATGGCCTTCAGGTCCACCGGCGCGGCGAGGCCGGTCAGCCGCCGGCCCAGCTTGTGGCTCATCATCAGCTGCCCGTACCTGCCCACTGCCGACGGGATCCGGTTGAGCTCGGCGTGGTGCGCCAGCACGTTCACCCAGTTGATGACGGGTGCGTCCAACACCATGGCCCGGATCAGGGGGTGGTAGTGGGACAAATCGGCGGTCTGGAGGCAGATGGCCCCGCCCATGGACCAGCCGAAAAGCACGACTTCCCGGGCACCGTGCTCCAGCGCAAAACCGATGGCCGCCTCGACGTCGCGCCACTCGGTGGAGCCCAGGCCGTAGCGCCCGTCCTGTGCCGACGGCGCGAGCCCGTCATTGCGGTAGGTGATCACCAGGCTGGACATGCCCAGGTCACGGGCGGTCCGGACGGCCCGCAGGCATTCCTGCCGGCTCGCGCCGCGGCCGTGCACCATAATCGCCCAGACGCCCGATTCCTGCGGGGTCCGGACGAGCCACGCCGGTGCGGTCCCGCCGTCGACCTCGATGTCCACGTCCTCCGATGGCAGGCCGATGCTGGCGGGGTCGGGGTACGCGGCCCCGCTCCAGTATCCGCGGCGTGCCGTGCTGAGGTCCCCGCTGTAGACGGCTTCGACTTCGCGCTGGACGGTGCGCTCGGCCGGCGAGTAGGACACGATCCGGCCGATCCGGGCGTGGCCCCGGCCGCCGTCGAAGAAGAACCCGTAGACGCCCTCGACCGTGGCCTCGGGGGTGGCCGCGAGGATGAGCTGCAGCCCGTGCGCGCCCCGGATGACCGCGAGCACTTCCTGGTCCTCCTCCCTGACCCGGGCGGGAGTGATCACCCGGCGGGCAAAATAGAGGGCCAGGGCTGAGGAGCCGGCAGCCAGCAGACCGGCCGCGGCGCTCCCGCCGATGATGCCGGCCACCGCCCACTTGGCGCTGCCCGGAACGGAAACTTCGGCGGCGGAGTTCGCGACGGCGCGGGCGGCCTTTCCATGGGCGGTGGAGATCCGCTGCGGGTCCGGCAGGAGGCGTGAGGAGGAAGCCATGGCACCATTCTTACCGAACACCCGGCCCGGAGTGGCATCCGCGGGCGCCACGGACCCCGGCGGGCAGTTCCTGCTGACGGCCACCGCATGCTCCGGAGCTGCCGTGCGGAGCCGGCAATGCGGGGCCGTGCGGGTAGTCGGCGCCCCAATCCGTGCGGGTGCCCCGGCGCGCGACTAGGCTGGGGGCATGAGTGATCCAATCGTCATTTTGACAGAAGAGCCCCTCGGCGCGGACGACCGTGTCAACATCGAAACCCTGCTTGCCGGCGGTGATGCGCCGCTGGTGGTCCTGGTTCCGGCAAGCACGGAGCGGCACCTCCTGGTGGATTTCCTGGAGAACCTCTCCCTGCTGGAAATCTCCAAGGCCTTCCGTGAACTGACGGCACACTCCGATCCCGCAGGGGAACGCGCCGAAGCCGCTGAAACCCTGGCCGCCTCGCTCGCGGCACTGGCCGGCCTCGGCAGCGGTGTGACCGGCGAAATCGTCGAGGGAAAGGCCGTCGACGGAATGGTCGCCAGGGTACGCGAACTCGGCGCCGGACAGGCCGTCGTGATCACCCGCCCGCACGCTGTTGCGGACACCTTCCACACCGACTGGGCCACCAAGGCCCAGGACAAGTTGGGCCTGCCGGTCCTGCATCTGTACGCCGGTTCGGGATTTATCGGCGACTCCTGAGCGTTAGTCCAACTATGAGCATCTTCAGTAACAAGCCCAAAGTCTCACCCGTAGCCTCCCCCGCCGGGACGGCAGCCGACAGTGCTGCCGGACAGGCGGCTCACCCGCAGGTCGAAAATTCGCCTGTCGAGAAGTCGGAAGAGCAGTGGCGCCAGGAACTGACGCCTGAGGAGTACCGGGTCCTGCGCCAGGCCGGGACGGAGCGGCCCTACACCGGCGAGTACTGGGACACCCACACCGCTGGCGTCTACCAGTGCCGCGCCTGCGGCACAGAGCTGTTCACCAGCCGTGAGAAGTTCGATTCGCACTGCGGCTGGCCCTCCTTCTGGGCACCGCTTGCCGAGGGCACCGTCAAGTACATCCACGACAGGACCCTGGGCATGGAGCGGGTCGAAGTCCGTTGCGCCGCGTGTGATTCCCACCTGGGCCACGTGTTCGAGGGCGAAGGCTACGGAACCCCGACCGATCAGCGCTATTGCATCAATTCCGTCTCACTGAAGCTGGTCTCTGCCGGCGACGCCGGCAAGTAGCATCCGGGCCTGGCGCCCCCGGCGTCCCCGGGCCCGTCCACCGGGCGTCAGGGTGAATCACGTGGAGGGCCCCCGCCGGCGCCGCATCAGCGGCTGCCGCGGGGGCCTTCTGCCGTCCGGACGCAGAACACCCGGAGCGCACCCACGCCGCTGCTGGAGCTGGCACAGGCTGCACAGCCCACTTGCCACAGACCTTCTTATGCTCAGGCCAATTTTGCATTAGGAACCCTGATCTCTTGCTAGGCTCGATTTAGCAACAGACGAGCGACGCTCCCAGCACAGAGAAAGGTGCCCGCTGATGACCACCACCGCTTTCACCACCACCGCCCAGATCCCGGCCAGCTCCGCGGAATGGCTGCAGGTCAAGGCCGCAGCCACCGCCTTGCAGGCACTCCAGGTCCAGGACGGCTCCGTTCCGGAGACCGCCGACCATAAGGCGGCTGACGGGTACGTCCGGACCATCACGGCGGCCATCCAGGCCCTGGCACCGTCCTTCCCGCACGACGCCGACTACCTCTCCCTCCTCGTCGCTGACTTCGGCCGCTGGGCCGACGGCGGGTTCGGCGTGCCCGACTTCCTGGACTCCCTGCAGGCGTTCCAGCCGCAGCGGCACCGGGTGAACGGCTTGCAGCACCTCGTGGTCTTCCCGATGTACACCCAGAACGGCAGCAGCAACCGCCTGGTCGAAGCCGTGCTGATCGAGGTCATCTGGCCCGAGTTCATCGCCGGCCTGGAGGAGGGCGAATACTCCAACAAGCTCTTCGTCCCCATCCGCTTCCTGGACTTCACCCCCGGCTACGACACCAACTCCGCTGTGCTGTTCCCGGAAACCGTCGCCGTGCGCGAAACGCCCACGTTCACGTGGGGCGCTATCTTCGCCGACCGTGAGGCAGCCCGCTTCCGCCGCGTGCTCCGGGCCGCCGCGGACATCACCTCGCTGCAGCTTCCCGAGGACGCTGCCGGCCTGCTCGAGGACCAGGAGCTGACCGAGGAAACCTTCGTGATGTGGGACCTCATCCATGACCGCACCCACATGCGCGGCGACCTGCCCTTTGACCCGTTCATGATCAAGCAGCGCATGCCGTTCTTCCTTTACTCACTGGAGGAACTCCGCTGCGACCTGACCGCCTTCCGCGAGTCCGTCAAGATCGAAAAGGATGAAGACGCCGATCCGGAGGCACGCCGCCACGCGAAGCTGGTCCAGTACGCCGTGATCTTCGACCGGATCTTCCGCTTCGCCATCACCGGCAGCCGCGTCCGCAACTACGACGGCCTCGGCGGCCAGCTGCTCTTCGCCTGGATGCACCAGCACCACGTCCTGCACTGGACCGACAGCAAGCTCAGCATCGACTGGGACGAGGCGGCCGACGTCGTGGTGGAACTCGGCGCAAAGATCGAGGAGCTGTACTGGCGCTCGATCGACCGCCCCAAGATGGCCCACTGGCTCGCCGCCTACGAGCTGATCTCCGGGACCGTCACGCCCAACCCGGCCTCCGTCTGGGCCAAGGGCCCGGACGCACTGCCCCTGGCCGGCCCGCCGCGCGGGCTCACCGACCAGGTGCTCGACGACGAGTTCCCCCTCTCCATGTTCTACGAGGCGCTCGAAAAGAAGATGCGCCCCGTCATCGAATCCACGGCCGGCATCACGGGCACGACCGATACGGGCACGGCGGGCACCGCCACAAACGCCGCAATGAACGCCGGATGAGCGCCGGACGCGCACTGAACGTGGTGGTCACGGGCGGCAGCGGCCCTTCGGGGATCGCCGCCGCCCGGGCCCTGCGCAACGCCGGGCACACCGTTTTCACCGTGGGTTCGGACAGGCCCCGGATTGAGGCCGCCGCCGCGGAAGCCGGCAGCGGCGTCACACCGCTTGTGTGCGACCTCGCCGACCTCGCGGAGGTCCGGTCGCTGCACGCGAGCGTGCATGCCATGCTGGCCGGAACGGGAGGGACCCTCGACGGCGTCATCCACCTGGTGGGCGGCTGGCGCGGCGCCAAGGGCATCACGGACCAGAGCGACGCGGACTGGGAGTTCCTGGAACGCGGTGCCATCACCACGCTGCGGAACGTCACGCGGGTCTTCTTCGACGACCTCGCAGCCTCCGACGCCGGGCGCTTCGCCATGGTTTCCTCCACCGCCGTGAGCAAGCCGACGGCGGGCGGCGCCAGCTACGTGGCCGCCAAGGCCGCCGCCGAGGCCTGGACCCTGGCCGTCGCCGACGGTTTCCACCGCGGGCAGTCGGGACACAAGCAGGATCCCGTCGAACAGCACAGCGCCGCGGTGATCTTCGTGGTGAAGGCCCTCGTGGACCCGGCCATGCGGGCCAAGTCCCCGGAACGGACCTTCCCCGGCTTCACCGACGTCGAGGACCTGGCCGCTGCCGCCGTCGGGCTCTTCGCCTCCCCCGCGGCGGACGTGAACGGCCAGCGGCTGCTGCTGGGTACCGAACCCAAAGGCTGAACCCGGCAACAGACTTAGCCACTGACCCCATGCACCACACTTAGCCGTTGGGCCCGGACCTCCTTAGACTGAAAGCGTGAGCAAATCGATGACAAGCACAGTTGAAACTGCCCCTACCCGCACCGCAGCGCGGCTCCACGATCCTGCCGTCCGCGGCTTTGCCTCGGACAACTACTCGGGCGTCCACCCCGAGGTGCTGGCTGCCCTGGCCGCCGCCAACGAGGGCCACCAGGTTTCCTATGGCGAGGACGACTACACCGCCCGGCTGCAGCAGCTGATGGAGGAGCATTTCGGCGAAGGCATCGAATGCTTCCCGGTCTTCAACGGCACCGGCGCCAACGTGCTCTCGCTGCAATCCCTGCTGCCGCGGTGGGGGGCCGTGGTCTGCGCCTCGACCGCCCACATCAACATGGACGAGAACGGCGCCCCGGAGCGGATCGGCGGCATCAAGCTGCTGCAGGTCCCCACGGCAGACGGCAAACTCACGCCCGAGCTGATCGACAGGGAAGCGTGGGGCTGGGGCGACGAGCACCGCGCCCAGCCGCTGGCCGTGTCCATCACCCAGACCACCGAGCTCGGCACCTGCTACACGCCGGACGAGGTCCGGGCCATCGCGGAGCATGTCCATGCCAAGGGCATGAAGCTGCACATGGACGGCGCCCGCCTGGCCAACGCCGCCGCCCACCTGAGCGTGCCGCTGCGGGCCTTCACCCGCGACGCCGGCGTGGATATCCTCTCCTTCGGCGGCACCAAGAACGGCCTGCTCTTCGGCGAGGTCGTGGTCGCCCTGAACCCGGCAGCAGCCCAGGGGCTGATCTACCTGCGCAAAATGAACATGCAGCTGGCTTCCAAGATGCGCTTTATGTCCGCCCAGTTCATCGCCCTGCTCGAGGGTGACCTCTGGCTGCGCTCCGCCGCACACGCCAACGCCATGGCGGCGCGGCTGCGGGCCGGCGTCGAGTCCATCCCGGGTGTGGAACTGAGCCAGAAGACCGAGTCCAACGGCGTCTTCGCCGTCCTGCCGGCCGGTGTAGCCGACCGGCTGCGGAAGTCCTTCCGCTTCTACGACTGGAACGAGGCGGCCCGCGAGGTCCGCTGGATGTGTTCCTTCGACACCACCGAGGAAGACGTTGATTCCTTCATCGCTGCGATCAAGCGCGAACTCGCTGCCGGCTGAGCACTGCACGGCTTCCCCTGCCCGGCGGCGAGCCTGCCGGGCCGGGGACCGTCCCTTGCATACTCTTCCACTGTGAACGCAATTGACCAGGTTCCGGCAGATTTTCTTTTTGCCTTGGGGACCCTGCGGCAGGCACGAACCAGGAGCGAGCTGCGCCTGGAGGAGATTCCGGCGCCCGCGCGGTTGGCACCGTTCGCCGTCGCGCTCGGGGCGGAGGTTGTCGCCCCCGGCGGACCTGCCCTCTCCGGCGCCGCCCACGGCCCGGCCGCCGCGGCCCTGGCCCGTGCGTCCGGAAGCGACGACGTCGAACTGGCCACCGGGCGTTTCATCCTGCTCCACGACCCCGACGGATCCGAGGTGTGGGAAGGCGAATTCCGGATCGTCACGTACATTCGCGCCCAGCTGGAACCGGAAATGGGCAACGACGCCATGCTCGGCTCCGTCGCCTGGACCTGGCTCGTCGAAGCCTTGCAGAACCACGCCGCGCCGTACCGCTCGGCCGGCGGCACCGCCACGCGGGTGCTGTCCGAAAGTTTCGGAACCCTGTCGGAGCGGCCCGACTCGATCGACATTGAACTCCGGGCATCCTGGACGCCCGCCACGCCGGACATCACCTCCCACCTCGAGGCGTGGTCGGATATGGTCTGCACCTTCGCAGGCCTTCCGCCGCTGCCTGAAGGCGTCATCCCGCTGCCGCGCTGGCGCCGCGGGCTGGCCTGAGCCGGGCCCCGCGAACGCAGACAATCGGCCCGGTTTTGGCGAATGCGCGGCCCGCAACACTGTGTTGTCGCTAAACTAAAGTCATCATGACCCCTCATATTCCGGAAATCACCACCGCGGGCGCGGCCGCCAACACAGCACCAACCAACGCCGAGGCCACGGACGCCACAGCCCACATCGCGGTGGACGGCTTCGACAGCCTGGTCCCCGAGGTCATCGACCTCGACGCCCCCCGTGACGGCGTGCCGCTCGTCATTGAAACCCAGTCCGGCCTGGAACGGTGCGCCGCAGCCCTCGCCGCAGGCCACGGCCCCGCGGGGGTGGACGCCGAACGCGCCTCCGGATTCCGGTACGGCCAGCGCGCCTTCCTGGTCCAGATCCGGCGCGAAGGCTCCGGCACCTGGCTCATCGATCCGGAACCCTTCGGGAACCTGGACATCATCAACGACGCCCTGCGTGGTGTGGAATGGATTCTGCACGCGGCCAGCCAGGACCTGCCCTGCCTGTCCGAACTCGGCATGTGGCCGGACAAACTCTTTGACACCGAACTCGCCGCCCGCCTCGCCGGGCTTCCCCGCGTGGGCCTCGCCGCCGTCATCGAACAACTCCTGGGCTTCGGCCTCGCGAAGGAACACTCCGCCGCCGACTGGTCCACCCGGCCGCTGCCGGAGCCGTGGCTGCGGTACGCCGCGCTCGACGTCGAGGTCCTCACCGAACTGCGCGAGGAACTCATCGAACTTCTGGTCGCCGACGGCAAGCTGGACTACGCCGAACAGGAATTCGCTGCCATCCTCGAAGCCGGCCAGGCGCCTCCTCGCGTCGACCCGTGGCGCAAAACCTCGGGACTGCACCAGATCCGTGACCGGCGCCAGCTGGCTGCGGTCCGCGAGCTGTGGATGGAGCGCGACTCACTGGCCCAGAAGCGCGACGTCGCTCCCGGCCGGCTCCTCCCCGATTCCGCCCTCGTCGCCGCGGCCAAGGCCATGCCCACCACCGTGCCCCAATTGCTGGGCACCAAAGGCTTCCACGGCCGCGCGGCCCAGCGCGAGGCGCCGAGGTGGCTGCGCTGCATCAGCACAGCCCGGGCCTTGGAGGAACTCCCGCCCCTGCACCTGCCCACGAACGCTCCCCCGCCTCCGCGCGTATGGGCCGACCGGGACCCGGAGGCCGCCGCGAGGCTCGCCACCGCCCGGCCCCTGCTGCAGGCCAAGGCCGAGGAGCTGAACATGCCGGTGGAGAACCTGCTGACGCCGGATTACCTCCGCCGTGTCGCCTGGCGTCCGCCGGCCGAGACCAGCGAGGAAGGGATCGCTGAGGAACTGGCCAACCTCGGGGCCCGCCAGTGGCAGATCGAACTGGTCGCCCCGCTGATCGCCGAGGCCTTCGCGAACCCGCAGCCCCTGCCGGCCAAAGAAGCCAAGCCCGCGCCCGCCGGAACGGCCCCGGACACTGCGACCTAAGCCGCCCTGCTCCAACCCCAGGAAGACTCCCCCGCCGGCACGCATCTCTCTGCCGGCATAAGGCTCCAGACGGCGCGGCGCCGGACTCCTTGCCAGCTATGTTACTGACGAGTAACATGGTGTCTGATGTCGCCCGGATCCGTGCTGCCCTTGGCTCCCAGAGCCCTGGGCCCGGAACCGGCACCCATGTCTCGATGAGGAGTACCACGTGAGCGAACGCCCGAGCAGCGGAAGCAACAGCAGCGCAACCCCCAGCAGCGCAAGCGCCAGCATCGGAAGAGCCAGGACCGTGCGCGAGGTCGTCTTCGTCGACGGCGTCCGGACCCCGTTCGGCCGCGCCGGCGAGAAAGGCATTTACGCCGGAACGCGCGCCGACGACCTCGTGGTCAAGTGCATCCGGGAACTGATGCGGCGCAACCCGTCCCTCCCCGCCGATCGGATCGACGAAGTGGCCATCGCGGCGACGACCCAGACCGGCGACCAGGGCCTGACCATCGGCCGCACCGCCGCCCTGTTGGCCGGGCTGCCACGCACCGTGCCGGGCTTCGCGATCGACCGGATGTGCGCCGGCGCCATGACCGCCGTGACGACGACGGCGAGTGGCATCGGCTTCGGCGCCTACGACGTTGTGATCGCCGGCGGCGTGGAACACATGGGCAACCATCCCATGGGTGCCGGCGCCGACCCTAACCCCCGCTTTATGTCCGAACGGATCGTGGACCCGGCCGCCCTGAACATGGGCAACACCGCCGAAAACCTGCACGACCGCTTCCCCGCCATCACCAAGGACCGCGCTGACGCCTACGCCGTTGCTTCCCAGGACAAGCTGGCGGCCGCCTACGCCAAGGACCAGATCCAGCCGGACCTGGTGCCCGTCGCGACAATGAAGCCGGGCCAGGGCTGGACCGTCAACACCGTGGATGAACCGCCGCGCCCGGGCACCTCGGTGGAGGACCTCGCCGCGCTGCGCACCCCGTTCCGCGCGCACGGCCGGGTCACGGCCGGCAACGCCGCCGGCCTCAACGACGGCGCCACGGCCGCCCTGCTGGCCTCCGCCGACGCCGCCAAGGAACTTGGCCTGCCGGTCAAGATGCGCCTGGTCAGCTACGCCTTCGCCGGCGTCGAACCGGAAGTCATGGGTATCGGCCCTGTCCCGGCCACCGAAAAGGCCCTCAAGAACGCCGGGCTCGGCATCGAAGACATCGGCCTGTTCGAAATCAACGAGGCTTTCGCCGTCCAGGTCCTCAGCTTCCTGGACCACTTCGGCATCGCCGACGACGACCCTCGGGTCAACCGCTACGGCGGGGCGATCGCCGTCGGACATCCACTCGCCTCTTCCGGGGTCCGGCTGATGAACCAGCTGGCCCGCCAGTTCGAGGAGGACCCCACGGTCCGCTTCGGCATGACCACCATGTGCATTGGCCTGGGCATGGGTGCCACCGTCATCTGGGAGAACCCGAACCACGCCGACTACGGCACCGAATACACCACCAACAAGACTGGAGCCGCAGCATGAGCGCCGCCGATTTCCACAAGCTTGCCGAGCTGTTTCCGAACGAGACGGTGACGCACTCCTACGTCCAGGACATCCAGTTGCCCGCCGTCAACGGCACGAGCCCCGGCACCTTCGCCTTGGTCACGCTGGACAACGGCCTGGACCACTCCAAGCCCACTACCCTGGGCCCGAACACCCTGATTGAGCTCGGCACCGTCCTGGAAGGCCTGAAGGAGCGTGCAGCGCGCGGCGAGATCGCGGGCGTTGGCGTGACCGGCAAGCCGTACTTCCTGGTCGCCGGCGCAGACCTGTCCACCGTCAAGTCGGTCAGCGGCCGTGAACAGGGCCTTTGGATGGCCCAGCTCGGCCACGACGTCTACTCCACCCTGGCAAACCTGGGCGTCCCCAGCTTCGCCTTCATCAATGGCCTCGCCCTGGGCGGCGGGCTGGAAATCGCGCTGCAGTCCACGTACCGCACGGTGTCCACCGCTGCCGGGGCGCTGGCCCTGCCCGAGGCCTTCATCGGCCTGATCCCGGGCTGGGGCGGCGTGTACATCCTGCCCCGCCTCATCGGCCCGGAAAACGCCCTCAAGGTCATGATCGAGAACCCGCTGAGCAACAACCGCACCCTCACCGGGCCGCAGGCGTTCAAGCTGGGCGTGGCGGACGCCATGTTCGAGCCCGCGGACTTCGTCGAACAGTCCGTCGCGTGGGCCGCGCAGGTCATCGCCGGCGCCGTGACGCCTGAGCGCGCCAACGCCGTCGACCCCGCCGATCCCGGGGTCGCCGCCCGCTGGGCCGCCGCCATCGCTGCGGGCCGGACGTTCGTGGCGGCCAAGACCTCCAACGCCTCCCCTGCACCGGCCAAGGTCCTCGAGGTGATGGAAGCCAACCGCACGCTGACACAGGCCCAGTCCGCGGAGCTGGAATGCGAGACCCTCGCGGACCTCATGCAGACCGACGAGTTCCGCTCCACTGTCTACGCCTTCCTGGACCTCGTGCAGCGCCGGTCCAAGCGGCCCGCCGGCGCCCCGGACCGCAAGCTCGCGCGCCCGGTGACCCGGATCGGCGTCGTGGGTGCCGGCCTCATGGCCAGCCAGCTGGCCCTGCTCTTCGCCCGCCAGCTCAAGGTGCCTGTGGTGATGACGGACATCGACCAGGCCCGCGTGGACAAGGGTGTGGGTTACGTGCACGCCGAAGTGGACAAGCTGCTGCAGAAGGGCCGGATCAGCCCCGATGCCGCCAACCGGACCCGGGCGCTGGTCACCGGGTCGGTGTCGAAGGAGGCCTTCGCCGATGCCGACTTCGTCATCGAGGCGGTCTTCGAGGAGCTCAATGTCAAGAAGCAGGTGTTCAAGGAAGTCGAGGCGATCGTTGCGCCGGAGTGCATCCTCGCCACCAATACCTCCTCGCTGTCCGTCACCGCGATGGCCGAGGACCTGGAGCACCCGGAGCGGCTGGTCGGCTTCCACTTCTTCAACCCCGTGGCCGTGATGCCGCTGCTGGAAATCGTCCGCGCCCCCAAGACCGACGACGCCGTGCTGGCCACCGCGTTCGAGCTCGCCAAAGGGCTCAAGAAGTCCGCCGTGCTGGTCAAGGACGCCCCGGCGTTCGTGGTCAACCGCCTCCTGCTGCGCCTCATGGGCGAAGTGACGGCCGCCTTCGACGAGGGCACCCCGGCCGACGTGGCGGACAACGCGCTGCGCCCGATGGGCCTGCCCATGACGCCGTTTGTGCTCGGCGCCATGGTGGGACTCCCCGTCGCACAGCACGTCCAGGAATCCCTCCACACCGCGTTCGGGGACCGGTTCCCGGTCTCGCAGAACCTGCAGAAGCTCATCGACAACGGGGTGAAATCCATCTGGGATCCGGCCTCGGTGACGGCCGGCAAGCCCGTGATCCCTGCCGAAACCCTGGCGCTGATGTCCTTCGGCGATTCGCCCTCCACCGCCGAGGAGGTGCTGCGCCGCACGCAGGACGCCCTGGCGGAGGAAATCGGCCTGATGCTGGACGAAGGCGTGGTGGCCGGCCCGGAGGACATCGACCTCTGCATGATCCTTGGCGCGGGCTGGCCGATGTTCCTCGGCGGCATCACGCCGTACCTTGACCGGGTGGGAGCCTCCCAGCGGGTCACGGGCAGGAAATTCCTGGCGCCCGGTGTGGCGTCCGAGCCGGCCGCTTAGCAGCCGAACATTGAAGCGCCGCCGTCCCCGCCGCCAGGCAGGGACGGCGGCGTTTTCGTCTATCGGGCCCGTCCCCTTCAGCGCCTGGCACGGCGATGACCCCTGGCCGCGGTCAGCACTCGCAGATCATCAGCACATTGCCGTCGGGGTCTTTGACGTTGAACCACTGGCCGTCCCGGATTTCGGTGACCTCGGAGCCGGCGCCCAGCAGGTGGATGTGGGCGGCCTGGATGTCCGCAGTGTTGAGATGGAACGCGGGAACTTTGAAGACAGCGTCGGCGGAGAAGATCTTGCTGTCTAGGACCAGGCCCGCCCCGTTCATCGGCAGTACATAAAGATGTCCGAAGAGAATTTCGCCGTCCGCCGGGACACCGAGCAGGCCGCAGTACCAGTCCCGGGCACTGGCGATATCGCTGACCGGGACGAAAACGGTTCCAATTTCGGGCGCTATGGGGTTCATTAGCGGCTCCTCCTGATCATCTGCCTGCACGTTACGGGAAACTCCCAGCAATATACCTTCGCCGCCGATCTTCGGTTAGTCACAGGCGACCATCAGATCTCCCGGCGTGTCAGATCTCCCGCAGGCTCCCGCCGTCGAGGGCCAGGACGCGGTGGGCGGTGGCGCGCGCGTAGGCGAGGTCGTGGGTGACCAGGACGATTCCGGCACCCCGCGCCGCCGCGGCGGCAACGGCATGCTGCAGCCGTTCGAGGCCGTTCCGGTCCAGTCCCACGGTCGGCTCATCCAGGGCGAGGACTGCAGGCGTCCGGGCCAGGACCGTGGCCAGGGCGAGCAGCCGCTGCTTCGATGACGGCAGTTCGGCCGGGTGCGTCTGGGCTGCATCTGCGAGCCCGACGGCGGCCAGCGCCTCGAGCGCCCTCCCGGCCGCGGTTTCCCCGCCGGCGAGCCGACGCAATCCGAAGCCGACCTCCCGCAGCACCGTCCGTTCGAAAAGCTGGTCCCGGGGCTGTTGGAACAGCAGCCCGACCGTGCAAGCGACGCGTCCCGTCGGGATGCCGGCGATGCTTTTTCCCGCAAGGAGCACCTCGCCGGTCTGCGGTTGCAGCAGTCCGTTGAGGTGGCGCAGCAGGGTGGACTTACCGGCGCCGTTGGGTCCGGTGACTGCGACGATCTCCCCCGGCCGCACGGTCAGGTTTAGGTTGTGCAGCACAGGTGCCGGCCGCGCCGTCCCGGCAGAGCGCTTGGTGGTTCTTGTGGTGGTTCCGTAGCCAAAGCCGACTCCCCGCAATTCCAGGACCGGGGCGGCGGGGGCTGCCGGGGCGGGCCGCGTTCCCGGCGACGCGGCACCCCTGCCTTCGGCCACAATCCCGGCGTCGCTGAAAGCGGCGCCCTCCTCCACCTCGGCCGGCGGGCCTTCAGCCGTCACCGTGCCGCCGTCCAGCACGATCCAGTGCCCGGCGCTGCGGGCCAGGGCGTCAGCCCTCTGGCTCAGGAGCACAACGGCGGTGCCGGCGTCGAGCAGCCCGTCCACCAGGTTCCGCAGCTGAGCGGCCCCTGCCGCGTCGAGGGAGGCCAGCGGTTCGTCGAGCACCAGCACCCCGGGCTCCGCGATGACCGCGCAGGCCACCGCCAGGCGGCGCAGCTCGCCGCCGGAGAGCTGCGCCGGGTTCCGCCCCATCAGACCGGACAAGCCCGTCCCTTCGGCAGTCCGGGCCGCCTGCCGAATCATTTCGACGCGGGGCACACCACGGTTTTCCAGTCCAAAGGCCAGCTCTTCCGCCACCGTGGAGCGCACGGAGGACAACATGGCACCGGCGTCCTGGGGCACGTAGCCCGCCCGGCCGGACCATGCGGCAGGGTTGATCCGGGGATCATTACTATTGCCGTGGAACTCCACGCGGTCCGCGCCGAGCGCCAGGCTGCCGCGCAGGACCCCGGAGTGGCCGGCCCGCAGCCAGCCTGCGAGCAGCTTGCCGAACGTGGTCTTGCCGCTGCCCGAGCCGCCCAGTACGGCGGTCAGGGTTCCAGGCAGGGCGGAGAGCTGCACATTCCGCAGCGCCTGGCCCGCGTCGCCGTGGAAGCTGAAGCTCGCGATCCGCGCGGCGGCAGCGGGCAGGGCGGCCGCGGGCAGGGCGGCGGTGGCGGGCTGCCGGCTGGGGGCATGGCTGCCGTCGTTCACGAGGCCACCGGCCACGCCGTGATCAACCGGAGCGCAACGGCCGCTGCGGTCAACAGGACAGCCGCCGCACGGAAGACCCGTTGCCCTGACGAATCCTGCAGCTGCCGGTAGCTGGTGCGAGGGCCGGGCGTACCGAAGCCGCGCGCCTCAAGGGCTTGCGCCCGGACGCCTGCATCTTCGACCAGGCCCAGCACCAGCGGCACGGCCTGCAGCCGGACGGCGGCAAGCCGGGACAGCAGCCCGCGCCCGACCACCAGTCCGCGGGCCTCCTGCGCCGCCCTGATGGCGGCGAGCCGGCCGGTCATGGCCGGCAGGAGCGTCAGCGCGGAAGCCAGGACGAAGCCCACCTGCGGCGGCAAACCCCGCGCGGCCAGCGCAGCGACCAGGTCAGGGGCGCTGACGGTGAAGGAGAAGAGCAGCAGCACCAGCACGCAGGCGCCTGTCCGGGTGCCCGCCTCCAGGGCGAAGGACAATCCTTCCGCCGTGACCCGGGCCGGCCCCCAGGCAGCCAGGACAGTGCGGCCCTCCGGGAAGAAGAGCCCGTGCAGCATCAGCAGCGACAAGCCCAAAGGCACCAGGACCGCAACTGCCGCAGCGAGCACACGGCGGCCGACGCCGGCACCGACGGCCAGCAGTGCTGCCGCGAGGGCGACCGCGACGGACAGCGGCCAGTGGCCTGCCGCCGTCGTGATCACCGCGGTGCAGCCGGCCGCCGTCAGCGACGTCAGCGGGTGAAGGGTGGAGGGCATTGTTGCTTCCGGCTCAGGCTTCCGGCTGGGTCTGCGGCTGACTCTCCGGCGTTGCCGGGCTCATACCGGCCAGCACCCGGAACGTGCGGACGAACGCGAACTGGAAGGTGGTGCGCCGCGGCAGCGCATAGACCAGCAGGGCGGCGATGGCGAAGACGATGGCCTTGTCCATGGGGTCCGAGATCAGCGCCTGCTTGGTAATGGCGGCGAGGAGGGTGTCGCCCATGGCGCGGAACGCGCTGACCACTGCTCCAGTGCCAAGGCCCGCGGTGCCGCCGAAGACGAAGGCCGCGATGGGGGCGGAGACGACGCCGGCGAGGATGCCGGTGACGAAGCCGGCCACGGGTGCGAGGTAGAAGCGGCGGAACAGCCCGCCGCGGGCGGCCAGGCCGGCCAGGAAGCCGATCAGCGCCGCCCCGGCGGCGAAGGGCAGCACGGTCGGGTTGAAGAAGGACCACACAATGGTGCTGAGGGCGCCGGTGGCGGCTCCTGCGGCGGGGCCGGCGAGGACGGCGATCAGCACCGTGCCAATTGCGTCGACGTAGAACGGCAGTCCGGTGGCGCCCATGAGCTGGCCCAGGACGACGTTCAGGACCAAGGCCACCGGCATCAGCACCAGCGTGGGCGTGGGGAGGGTAGGAAGCGCCGCCGCGATCAGCAGGACGGCGCCGAGCAGGAACCCGCCGAGCGCCACGAGCGCCGCGAAGCTGGCCGGGCCGCTGGCGATGTCCGCGGGCTGGGTGAGGACCAGGAAGAGGTAGGTGGCCACGATCGCGGCGGCGCCGCCCAGTTCCAGCAGGCGGCGGTTGCGCTGTGCCTTAGTTTTGCCGGCAGCGGAACCGGCGCCGGTGGCAGGGAGGAGCAGGGACTGCAGTGACATGGGGATGGTCCTTCGATGGGAGCTGCAACATCCGCCTATGTCACCTCGGCGCAGCTACCATCCTAACCAGTAGCGGGCGCCCCGGCGGACGTGATCCGCCGCGCCAGTGCGCCGACGGAGGAAATCAGCTCCCCGAAACACTGCTCCGGATCGTTCGAGGCGACGATCCGGGCATTGGGCGGCAGGCCCCAGAGACCGCGGAAGTCCGCCACCGTGGTGCCGATCAGCAGCGGCGAGGCGGTTTCGACGTCGACCGTGGCCAGGCGGGCCGTGAACGGGGTGCGTCCCACGGCGGCGCAGGCCGCGAAGGCGTCATGCATGTGCGCCACGTAACCCTGATCGTAGAGCCGGTGGAATTCCATGTAGAACCGGATGGCGTCGGACAGGCAGGCCACCAGCGGGCTGGTGGAGGCGCTGCGAAGGCCCTCCGGCTGATCCGGCAGGACCAGTTCCGGCCCGGCCCCGGCAGCCTCGCCGAGGCGCCGGAGGTGTTCGGGCAGCATCTCGATGCGCTCCGTCGTTTCCAGCGCGCACACCAGCGGCAGTTTGTCCTCCGGCAGGCCGCGGTACGCGGCGAAGACCTCCTTCGCCGCGTGCGGGTCCACCGAGGTGTTCCATTCCGCCGTCGGCGTCGTGTTGCCCTGGTAGTAGAAGCTCCCGCCCATGATGACGAGGCCCTTGAGCAACCGCGGCAGCTCGGGTTCGCGGCGCAGCGCGAGGGCGAAATTGGTCAGTGGGCCGGTGACGAGCCCGGTGATCTCCCCCGGGTGCGCCCGGACTTCGTCCACCCAGACGTCAACGGCGTGCCGCGGCGAGATGCCGGCGGCCGGTGCCGGCAGCTCGGCGTAGCCGATCCCCTGCGGCCCGTGGGTCTCCTCCGTGGTGACCAGCGGGATTTCCAGCGGCACCTCTGCTCCGACTGCCACTTCGACGCCCTGCCGGCCGCAGAGCTCCAGCAGCGCCAGGTTGTTGAGTGCCACCTGCCGGGCGCCGACGTTCCCGGCCGTGCACGTGATCGCCTGGAGGTGCACCTCGGGCCGGGACAGCACGTAGACCAGGGCCAGTGCGTCGTCGATTCCGGTGTCGACGTCCATCAGGATTCTCCGGCGTGCAGCAGGCACGTCAGGCAGGGCCCCCGGGGTGGGGGCCGTTGAGGACAGCTCCATCTAGAACAGCGCGACCTTCGGCGTGCGCGGAAACAGGTCGTTGAGCTCGGCACGTTCCGCGGCGCTGGGGATCCAGGCCACGGCGGCGGCGTTCTGGCGGACCTGTTCGGGCCTGGTGGCGCCGGCGATGACGCTGCTGACCGAGGGTTGTGCCGCGAGCCAGGAGAAGGCCACCTGGATCTCGTTCAGGCCCCGTTCGGCGGCGAAGGCGCTGAACGCGCCCAGCTGGTCCCAGTCGGCGTCGTGGACCAGGTTGGTGCGGGTGTGGCTGAGGCGCGAGCCCTCGGGCGCGGTGTCCTTGGCGTACTTTCCGGTCAGCAGGCCGTTGGCCAGCGGGAAGTAGGGCAGGACGCCCAGGCCGTAGGCTTCGGCGGCGGGCGTGACCTCGAGTTCAGCGCGGCGGTCCAGCAGGTTGTAGTGGTTCTGGCTGGAGATGAAGCGCGCTCCGCCGCGGGACCGGGCGACGAATTCGGCCTCGGCGATCTGCCAGCCGGCACGGTTGGAGTGGCCGATGTAGCGGACCTTGCCGCTGGTGACGAGCTCGTCAAGGGCGTCGAGGGTCTCCTCGATCGGGGTCAGCGGGTCGGGGGTGTGGAACTGGTAAAGGTCGATCCAGTCCGTGCCGAGCCGGCGCAGCGAGGCTTCGGCAGCTTTGATGATGTACCGGCGGGAGCCGCGGGCGCCGAAGTCGTTGCCGTTGGCCCCGCGCATGTCCATGCCGAACTTGGTACCGATCACGGCGTCGTCGCGGCGGCCCTGGAGTGCCTTGCCCAGCATGGTCTCGCTGAGGCCCGGTTCCTTGCCGTAGGTGTCCGCGACGTCGAAGAAGGTTATGCCGGCGTCCAGGGCCGCATGCACGACGGCGTCGGTCCCCTCCTGCGACTCGGTGGCCGTATTGGCCCGGCCCAGGTTGTTGCAGCCAAGCCCTACGACGGAGACGGTCAGTCCGGAATTTCCCACACGGCGGTATTCAGTCATGGGGTTCAGCCTATAACGGCCGGGAGCAGCTCCCGGGCAGGGCCGGCGCCTGCGGGGCGGGGCCGTTCCGGCAGCCCGCGTTGGGCCGGCAGGCGGCGTTTTTCCGGCTGCCGGACCGGCCGTAGGGTGCAACGCGATCAACCCGCGGGCAGTTCCAGCCCTCGTTCGTCCAGGGCATCCTCGAGTTGGGCAAGGGTCCGCGGGCAGATACCGTGCATCCCGGCAAGCCGGCGCCGGCCAAGCTGCACGAGGTGTTCGAGGGTTTCCACCCCCGCGTGCGCGAGCGACTTGCGTGCCGGCGCCGCCAGCCCCGCCGGGAGCGGAGTACTGCCAGGTTGAGACGATTTGCGCGTCATTGCGTTGCCTTTCAGTCGGTTGCCCCCAAACTGATGCGAGCCGTGCCCGGCTCCTAGCAGGTGTTACCTAGAGCGTGAAGCTGTTGGCCGGCTTCGGTGAGTGCTTGAGCTTGAAGGACGTCTCGCCGAACGCTGCGGCGCCGATGCTCAGCTTGGTGAAGTCGAGGTCCTCGCCGCGGATGCAGACCTTGATGGCGTTGACGGCCTTGTTGACGTCCGGGGTAAGGATGAAGATGTTGAGCTTGGCATCCGAGAATTCCGAGCGGTCCACGATTCCGAGCCCGCGCCAGGCAAGGTGGCTGATCAGCGCGTCCTTGGCCTTCTCCTCGAGGTACCGGTCCCGGGAGGTCCCGTCCTTGGTTTTCAGGGCATACTGGGCCACCACCCAGAACTGTTCCCCCTCTGGAATTTCGGCGTACCCGTCCTCGGCGCACTGCACGGCAAAGGCATCCATGAGCCGCTCCGCGGCCTCGGCGTCGGCGGCGTCGGTCTCTTCCGTTGCGCTCTGATGCCCAACGACGCCGTGATTCATGACGAATTCGTTGAACTCCTCGTCAATCCAGGCTTCCCTGAACTGCAGGGTGCCTTCTTCATCACGCTTATAGACCCGGATAATTCCGCTCATGCCCGTCCTCTCCTGAACCATTCGCGGACTGTGCCGTCGAACGGTGGCTCTTGTGCCTTGACGGCCTGGTAAACCTGGTCCGGTGCCGCGGCGATACGATCCGCCACGTCTGCGCCGGGTGTCCTCACTGAATCGGCAGGCTGCCGGTGCTGGGGTGCGCCTGGCCCGGAAGGGGCCGCGCGAACGGCACCTTGGTCCCCAGGACCTGCGCCACGACGTCGTGCGTGATCTGCTGCGCGGTCAGGCCCACCCGCTCCAGGACCTGGCTGCGGGATCCGTGGTCCAGGAACTCAACCGGGAGGCCCACCTCGTTCAGTGCGGTGTCCACCCCGGCCGCCCGCATTTCCTGCCGGATCCGGGACCCGACGCCGCCGGCGCGGACTCCGTCCTCGATGCAGATGACAAGTCGGTGGTGGGAGGCGAGGGCGACGACGGATTGGGGAACCGGGAGGACCCAGCGCGGATCCACGACGGTGGAGCTGATGCCCTGCGCGCCGAGCCGGTTGGAAACGTCCAGGGCGAGTTCGGACATCGCCCCGACGCTGACGATCAACACGTCGTTGTCGCTGGAGCCAGCCGGGCGGCGCGCCAGCACGTCCACTCCGTCGCTGAGCCGCTCGATGGCCTCCACCTCGGCCCCCACTGTGCCCTTGGAGTAGCGGATCACGCTGGGGGCGTCCTCAATGGCGACGGCTTCACGCAGTTCCTCGCGGAGCCGGCTGGCGTCGCGGGGCGCCGCGAGGTGCAGCCCGGGCACGATCTGGACCATGGCCATGTCCCACATGCCGTGGTGGCTGGCGCCGTCGGGCCCGGTCACGCCTGCCCGGTCCAGGACGATCGTGACGCCGGCCTTGTGCAGGGCAACGTCCATCAGGAGCTGGTCGAAGGCGCGGTTCAGGAACGTCGCGTAGACCGCGACGACGGGGTGCAGTCCGCCGAAAGCCATGCCGGCGGCGGAGGTGAGGGCGTGCTGCTCGGCGATGCCGACGTCGAATACCCGCTCCGGGTGCCGCGCCGCGAATTTATGCAGCCCGACGGGGATCAGCATGGCGCCGGTGATGCCCACGATGTCGTGGCGTTCGTCCGCGATGTCGGCGATCTCGTCGGCGAAGACGGACGTCCAGGACTTCGCGCCGCCGGCCTCGGTGGGTTCGCCGGTCTCGGGGTCGATGATCCCTACGGCGTGGAACTGGTCGGCTTCATGGGCGCGGGCAGGCGCGTAGCCGTGGCCCTTTTCGGTCATGGCGTGCACGATCACAGGACCCGCGTAGTTCTTGGCGGTGGCCAGTGCGGCCTCCATGGCCTGGAGGTTGTGGCCGTCCACGGGACCGATGTACTTCATCCCGAGGTCCTCGAACATGCCCTGCGGGGCCCACCAGTCCTTGACGCCCTTTTTCATGGCGTGCAGGCTGCGGTAGGTGAACTGGCCCGCGGGTCCGCCGTTCTGCAGCTTCCTCCGCCACCAGTCCAGGGTGCCTTCGTAGGCGGGCGCGGCGCGGAAGGAGTCGATGGTGGGGCGCAGCGAGGCGAGGTAGTCCGCGAATCCGCCCACGGTGGGCGCGTAGGAGCGGCCGTTGTCGTTCACGACGATCACAACGCGGCGTTTCTTGTCCGCCGCGATGTTGTTGATGGCCTCCCAGGCCATGCCGCCGGTGAGGGCGCCGTCGCCGACGACGGCGATCACGTACCGGTCGCCGTCGCCGGTCAGCTGCCGGGCGCGGGAGATCCCGTCCGCCCAGGAGAGCGAGGAGGAGGCGTGCGAGCTTTCGACGATGTCGTGTTCGGATTCGGCGCGGTCCGGGTATCCGGACAGGCCGCCCTGCTGGCGCAGGGTGCTGAAGTCCTGGCGTCCGGTGAGGAGCTTGTGCACGTACGACTGGTGGCCGGTGTCGAAGACGATGCTGTCGCGGGGGGAATCGAAGATCCGGTGGACCGCGATAGTGAGTTCGACGACGCCGAGGTTGGGGCCCAGGTGCCCGCCCGTCTGGGAGACGTTGCCGATCAGGAACTCCCTGACCTCGGCTGCCAGCTGATCCAGCTGCGCCTCGGACAACTTGCTCAGGTCCTGCGGATTCCGGATGGTCTCCAAGATTCCCAACGGCCCCTCCTTCGGGTGGTAGACATGCCTTTTAACTCTAACGCCTCCGGAGAAGCCCTGGTGCCGGAACGGGAAAGCCCCGGTCCGTCGGTGACGGGCCGGGGCTTTCTCGTTGGGCTGCTCGGTCTGCGCTAGCTCGCGGAGATCTGGCGCAGCACGTACTGCAGGATGCCGCCGTTGCGGTAGTAGTCCGCCTCGCCCGGGGTGTCGATGCGCAGGACCGCATCGAAGGACGTGACGGTGCCGTCAACAGCAGTGGCAGTGACCTTAAGCGTCTTCGGCGTGGTGCCTTCGTTCAGGGCAGTGACGCCCTCAACCGCGAAGGTCTCCGTGCCGGTCAGCCCGAGGCTGGCAGCGTTCTGGCCGGCCGGGTACTGCAGCGGCAGGACACCCATGCCGATCAGGTTGGAGCGGTGGATGCGCTCGTAGCTTTCGGCCACGACGGCCTTGACGCCCAGGAGTGCGGTGCCCTTGGCTGCCCAGTCACGGGACGAGCCGGAGCCGTACTCCTTGCCGGCCAGGACCACCAGCGGGATGCCGGCTGCCTGGTAGTTCTGCGCGGCGTCGTAGACGTATGCCTGCGGGCCGTCAGCCTGGGTGAAGTCGCGGGTGAAGCCACCCTCGACGCCGTCCAGGATCTGGTTCTTGATCCGGATGTTCGCGAACGTTCCGCGGATCATGACCTCGTGGTTGCCGCGGCGCGAGCCGTAGGAGTTGAAGTCCTTGCGCTCCACACCGTTGGCCAGCAGGTACTGCCCGGCCGGGGTGTCCGACTTGAAGGAACCTGCCGGGGAGATGTGGTCCGTGGTGACCGAATCGCCAAGCTTCAGCAGCACGCGTGCGCCGGTGATGTCCTGGACGGGTTCCGGCTGCGCCTTCATGCCCTCGAAGTACGGGGGCTTCCGGACGTACGTGGACTTCGGATCCCAGGCGAAGGTGTCGCCGGCCGGGGTGGAGAGTGCCTTCCAGCGGTCGTCGCCTTCGAAGACGCCCTCGTAGCCGCGGGCGAACATTTCCTTGTCGATCGAGGAATCGATGACCTGCTGGACCTCGACCGGGTTCGGCCAGATGTCCTTCAGGAAGACGTCGTTGCCGGCCTCATCCTGGCCCAGGGCGTCGTTCTCGAAGTCGAAGTCCATGGTTCCGGCCAGGGCGTAGGCGATGACCAGCGGCGGGGAGGCCAGGTAGTTCATCTTCACGTCCGGGTTGATCCGGCCTTCGAAGTTGCGGTTGCCGGACAGCACGGCGGTGACCGAGAGGTCGTTGGCCTGGATGGCCTCGGAGATCTCGGCGTCGAGCGGGCCGGAGTTGCCGATGCAGGTCGCGCAGCCGTAACCGACGATGTAGAAGCCGAGCTTCTCCAGGTACGGGGTCAGGCCGGACTTGTTGTAGTAGTCGGTGACCACCTTGGACCCGGGAGCCACGGAGGTCTTGACCCACGGCTTAGAGGTCAGGCCCTTGTCGACGGCGTTGCGGGCCAGCAGCGCGGCGGCCAGCATCACGGACGGGTTGGACGTGTTGGTGCAGGACGTGATCGAGGCGATCGAGACCGCACCGTGGTCCAGCTCGAACTCGCGGCCGTCCGCGGTCTTGACGCTGACCTTGTTGGACGGGCGGCCGTCGGACGCCGGGCCGTGCGCGTGCGGGGCCTCGTCCGTGAGGTGGCTAGCGGAGCCCGTGAAGGACGGAGCGTCGGAAGCCGGGAAGCTTTCGTCGATTGCCTCGTCCACGCTTCCGTCGGCCAGCTCTTCCTTCACGTAGTTGCGCAGGTCCTGGCGGAACTGGTCCTTGGACTCGGTGAGGATGATGCGGTCCTGCGGGCGCTTCGGGCCGGAGATCGACGGAACAACCGTGGACAGGTCCAGCTCGAGGTACTCGGAGAACTTGATCTCGCGGGAAGGATCGTGCCAGAGGCCCTGTTCCTTGGCGTAGGACTCGACGAGGGCGACGTTCTCTTCGGACCGGCCGGTGAGGCGCAGGTAGTCGAGGGTGACGTCGTCGATCGGGAACATCGCAGCCGTGGAGCCGAACTCCGGGCTCATGTTGCCGATGGTGGCGCGGTTGGCCAGCGGCACAGCCGCGACGCCTTCGCCGTAGAACTCCACGAACTTGCCCACCACACCGTGCTTGCGCAGCTGCTCGGTGATGGTCAGGACAACGTCGGTGGCGGTCGCGCCGGCCGGGATGGACCCGGTCAGCTTGAAGCCCACGACGCGCGGGATCAGCATGGAGACGGGCTGGCCCAGCATTGCTGCCTCGGCCTCGATGCCGCCGACGCCCCAGCCCAGCACGCCCAGGCCGTTGACCATGGTGGTGTGGGAGTCGGTGCCGACGCAGGTGTCCGGGTAGGCCCGGAGGGCTCCATCAACTTCGCGGGTCATCACGGTGCGGGCCAGGTACTCGATGTTGACCTGGTGCACAATGCCGGTTCCCGGCGGGACCACCTTGAAGTCGTCGAACGCGGTCTGGCCCCAACGCAGGAACTGGTACCGCTCGCCGTTGCGCTGGTATTCGATCTCCATGTTGCGCTCCAGTGCGCCGGAGTTGCCGAAGGCGTCGATCTGCACGGAGTGGTCGATCACCATCTCGGCAGGTGCCAGGGGGTTGACCCGCTTGGGGTCACCGCCGAGTTCCTTGACTGCTTCACGCATGGTGGCAAGGTCCACAACGCAGGGCACGCCAGTGAAGTCCTGCATGATCACGCGCGCCGGCGTGAACTGGATTTCAGTGTCGGGCTCGGCGCTGGGGTCCCAGCCGGCCAGTGCTCGGACGTGATCGGCCGTAATGTTGGCGCCGTCCTCGGTCCTCAACAGGTTTTCAAGCAATACCTTGAGGCTGAACGGAAGGTTTTCTGCACCTTCAACGGAGTTCAACCGGAAAATTTCGTATTCGGTACCGGCTACATTAAGTTTGCCTTTTGAACCGAAGCTGTCCACAATGCTCATCGCAGGACTCCTCTCGCAACAGTTTCATCTTTGTCGCGCCGCAGACCCCTTGCTAGTTAGGGGGTCCTAACTAATGCTTGGCCTTGTTCGCACAAGGATCAGTACAGGGTGCAGGAGGTCAGCCGTGATTACGGAGCGCGACGTCGGACTACTCCGCCCATCCTAGTGGCCTCAGCCCCGGGGAGTCAGCAGCGCCACAGTCTCCATGTGGTGAGTGTGCGGGTACAGGTCAAACGCCCGCAGCCCGTTCAGTTCCCAGCCGGACTGCTGGAAGTAGCCCAGATCGCGGGCAAAGGACGCCGGATCGCAGGACACATAGGCAACGGCCCGGGGGCCGGCGGCGACCAACTGGTTCACAACGGCCTTGCCGGCGCCGGCCCGGGGCGGGTCCAGCAGGACGGCGTCGAACGTGCGTGCCTTGTCGCGCAGGACCCGTTCCACCCTGCCCTGGACGATTTCGACCTGGGACGCGTCATGGAGGTTCTTGCGGGCGTCCCGGCTGGTGCCTGGCGATCCTTCCACGGACAGGACGGACCCGGTGACGCCCACGGCGTCCGCGAGCGGCCCGGTGAAGAGGCCCGCCCCGGCGTAGAGATCCGCCACGACGGCGCCGGCGTCAAGGTAACCGCCGTCCCGCAGGAAGCCGGTGACGGCTCCGATGAGGGTATCCGGGGCGTCCCGGTGGATCTGCCAGAAACCGTCGCCGGTGACGCGGTAGTCGTGGCCGGCGGCGGATTCCTGCACGTAGGTGCGCCCGCGCAGCCGCAGGACTTCGCCCTTGACCGGGTCGAAGCTGGCCACCGAGACGTCGTCGGGCAACTGGGCGAGGACCGCGCTGAGCCGCTTCGCGCGGGTTCCCGCGGCCGGGACCAGGAGCACCAGCGGGCGGGAGCCGTTCGCCGGCGCGGCCACCTCAATGCGTTCGATGCCCTCCAGGTCGATTTCCCAGAGCCCGAGCGCGTTGATCGCGTCCACGGCCAGGGGCATGTCCCGGACCGGGAGGACGGTGTCGGAACGGTGCGCATGCATGCCGAGCTTTCCGGCCGGGGTCACCGCGAAGCCCGCGCGGGTCCGCCAGGCGAGGCCCGCCGCCGCAGGCGTTCCGGGCTCCCCCACCGCTTCCACGATGACTCCCTCCCCCTCCAGGAGGTCGACGCCGGCCAGGCGGCGCAGCTGTTCCGCCAGCACCTCGGCCTTGAGGCTGCGCTGGCGCTCCAGGGAAATGTGGCCGAGTTCGGCGCCGCCCACGGGCGGGTGGCGGTGCGACCAGGAGCGCACGGAATCCGCCAGGTCCCAGAAGTGTTCCACCCGGTCGGGGGAAGCCGCCAGGACTTCCACGACGTCGCCGCGCCAGAACTTGGCGTCCGGGCCGGACTCCGTGAGGCGGACGCGGACCTTTTCGCCGGGGATGCCGTGGCGGACGAAAATCACGCGTCCTTCATGCCGGGCCACGCAGTGTCCGCCGTGGGCGACCGGACCGACGTCGACGGTCAGTTCTGTGTGGGTTTGCGTCTGGGTCTCGGAGCTCATTGGATGTCCTGCAGTCTCTTGGCTTCTTCGGATGATTTCAGCTGCCACGGCACACTGGCCACCATGACGCCCGGCTCGAAGTGCAGCCGGGTCTTGATGCGCAGTGCGGTCTGGTTGTGCACCAGTTGCTCCCACCACTTGCCCACGACGTACTCGGGGATGTAGACGACGATCAGGTCGCGGGGCGAATCGCGCCGCATGTTCTTGATGTACTCCATGATGGGCGTCACCGTTTCGCGGAACGGGCTGGCCAGCACCGTCAACGGTACCGGGATTTCCAGCTTCTCCCAGTCCGCGACCGTCTGCTCGGTCTCTTCGGTGCTGATGTCCACGGTGATGGCGTCCAGCCGGGAGGGCCGCGATGCGCGGGCGTAGGCCAGCGCCCGGAGCACCGGCTTGCGGACGTGCGAGACAAGCAGCACGGCGTGCACGCGGGTGGGCAGGGCACGCGGCGAGGTGTCCTCGTCCACCGCGAGTTCCTTGGCCACATTGTCGTAATGCGCCCGGATGCTCCACATGATCAGGAACAGCACGAACATGGCCAGCAGCGCGATCCAGGCGCCCTGCTGGAACTTGGTAATGAGGACGATCACCAGCACCAGTGAGGTCATGCCGAAACCGATGGTGTTGATGGTGCGGGACTTGACCATCCGCCGTTTCGCTGCCGGGTCCTTCGCGAGTTTCAGCTCCCGGCCCCAGTGCCGGATCATACCGAGCTGGCTCACCGTGAAGGAGATGAAGACTCCCACGATGTAGAGCTGGATGAGCTTGGTGACGTCCGCGTTGAACGCGATGATCAGCACCAGGGCCCCGGTGGCCAGGGCCAGGACGCCGTTGCTGAAGGCCAGCCGGTCCCCCCGGGTGCGCAGCTGGCGCGGAAGGTAACCGTCCTGGGCCAGGATCGAGCCCAGCACCGGGAAGCCGTTGAACGCCGTGTTGGAGGCGAACACCAGGATCACGCCGGTGGCAGCGACAACGATGAAGAACGGGATGGACGCTGCGCCAAAGATGGTCTGGGCAATCTGGCTGATCGCCGGACTCTGGATGTAGCCCTCCGGCAGCGGCTGGCCGTCCAACAGGAACTCGGTGGCCGGGTCCAGCACGATGTGCACTTTCGTGGCGTTGGCCAGGTAGATGATCCCGGCCAGCATGGAAGCGGCGATCACACCGAGCAACAGCAGGGTGGTAGCGGCGTTTTTGCTTTTGGGCTTCTTGAAGTTCGGCACACCGTTGCTGATGGCCTCAATGCCAGTCAAAGCGGCGGCGCCGGAGGAAAACGCGCGGAGCAACAGGAACGCGCCGGCGAGGCCGACGAGCCCCTCGTCGAACCCGGGCGCCGGGACAATCGTGAAGGCAGCCGAGGGCGCCTGGCCCAGCTGGCCGGTGGCGGCCTGGAAGACGCCGACGGCCGTCATGCCGAGGATGGCCGCCATGAAGATATAGGTGGGTACGGCGAAGACGCTGCCGGCCTCCTTGATGCCGCGCAGGTTCACGAGGGCCAGGATCACCACACCGATGGTCGCGATGGCGGCCTGCTGGCCATGCAGTGCCGGCACCGCGGTGGTCAGGTAGGTGGCGGCGGAGGACATCGATACGGCGACGGTCAGCACGTAGTCGACCAGCAGTGCGGAGGCCACGGTGAGCCCGGCGTACTTGCCCAGGTTCTCGTTCGCGATCTCATAGTCGCCGCCGCCGGAGGGGTAGGCGTGGACGTTCTGCCGGTAGGAGGCGACCACGGTCAGCAGCACCACCATGACGGCCAGGCCCACCCACGGCGAGAACGCCACGGCACTGACGCCGGCCAGCGCCAGCGTCAGAAGGATTTCATCGGGCGCGTACGCCACGGACGACAGCGCGTCAGAGGCGAAAATGGGCAGGGCGATCCGCTTGGGCAACAGGGTGTGGGCCAGGCTGTCGTTCCGGAAGGGCCTGCCTACCAGCACCCGCTTCACGGCATTGAATATTGTCGGCACCACACAAAGCTAGTCCCATTCGGAGCCGATGTCATGACGGCGGCCGTCCCTGCCGGCTGGGGCAGACTTGTTGGTGGCCGCGCCCGCTGCCGGGCGGGTGGCCGCGCGCTGCGGCCAAGCAGGTTAAGGCGCAGGTTGCGGGGCTGGCTCCGCGCCCGGCAGTGGCCGGTATTGTTTTACGCAGCAGCAGCTGTTAAGGCAATACAGGAACAAAGGAGGCACGGTTGGCGCACTTCGTGATCATGGGTTGTGGCCGCGTGGGGGCAACCCTGGCGCACACCCTCGAGGACGCGGGCCACTCCGTGGCCATCATCGACCAGGATGACCGCGCGTTCCGGCGGCTCCGCGCGGGCTTCACGGGCCGCAAGGTCACCGGCGTCGGATTCGACCGGGAGACCCTGAAGCAGGCCGGTGTCGCGGACGCTTACGCCTTCGCGGCCGTCTCCAGCGGCGACAACTCCAATATCCTGGCCACCCGGGTGGCCCGCGAAACCTTCCACGTCCCGCACGTAGTCGCCAGGATCTACGATCCGGGCCGAGCGGAGATCTACCAGCGGCTAGGCATCCCCACGGTCGCCGCCGTGCGCTGGAGCGCCGACCAGGTGCTCCGGCGGATCCTTCCCGAACAGCACCTTGCCGGCGACTTCCGGGACCCCTCGGGCCGGCTGGTGCTCGCCGAGGTGGACCTGAACCCCGAGTGGATCGGCCACCCGGTGACGTCGATCGAGAAGGCCGCCGGCATCCGCGTCGCCTACCTCACCCGGTTCGGCGAGGGCATGCTGCCCGTGGCCGGCACCCTGTACCAGGACGGAGACACGGTGCATGCCATGCTCGCCGTGGACCGGAGCACCGAAGTCGCCCACATTCTGGCCAAGTCCCCCGCCAAGGAGTCCTAAGTGAAAGTCGTCATTGTCGGGGCGGGAAGCGTCGGTTCCTCGATCGCGCGCGAACTGTTGGCCCACAAACACGAGATCCTGCTGATCGACCTGAAGCCGGAAGTGATCGGGCGCAGCGGCCTGCGCGGCGCCCACTGGCTGGTCGGCGATGCCTGCGAACTGAGCACGCTCCAGGACGCGAAACTGGAGGACGCCGACGTCGTGGTTTCCGCGACCGGCGACGACAAGGTGAATCTGGTGGTCTCACTGCTCGCGAAGACCGAATTCGGCGTCGGACGGACGGTGGGCCGGGTCAACAACCCCAAGAACGACTGGATGTTCGATGACTCCTGGGGCGTCGACGTCGCGGTTAACACCCCGCAGCTTATGACCGCCCTGGTCGAGGAAGCGGTGGAGATCGGTGACCTGGTCCGCCTGCTGACCCTGCAGACGGGGGTGTCATCCCTCGTCGAATTCACGGTCCCCCATGATTCGCACGTGATTGGGCTGACGGTGGGCAGCATCGACTGGCCGGAGGATTCGACCCTCGTGGCGATCCTGCGCGACCAGGCGCCCATCACCCCGAGCCGCGACGACGTGATTGACGGCGGGGACGAGCTGTTCTTTGTGACCACGATTGCGGCCGAGGATGAGCTGCGCGCCCTCCTCTCTTCCGAATCGGCGGAGGACGAGGAGCCTGACCACGACCAAGCGGCCGTTGCCGCCGACGACGGCTTCGACGGCTGACTCGCTTGCGCTGTCAGTTGGAGTGGTTATTGCACCTTGATGACCACTCCAACTGACAGGTCAACTGGTTTTGGCGGCCGGAGCGGGCCGGGTCAGCAGCCAGGCGACCCAGATGCCCAGGATGTACAGCGGCGCGCCCATCAGGAGCCGCGTCGTGGCGAGGGCCGCGAAGCCCGGCTCGCCCATGAAGTACAGCGGGACCTGGACCACTAGCCGCAGGGCCAGCACCGCGATGATCACCCAGGTGCCGAGCTGGTAGGCCTTGACCCTGGCTGGATTCTTCCGCCAGTCCAGGCCTTCATTCCGGATGAAGCCGAATATCAGCCCGGCGAAGGGCCAGCGGACGGCAATCGAGATGGCCATCGCCACGATGTAGGCGGCGTTGGTGAAGAACCCCGGGACGTAGAAGTCTTCGGCCTTGCCGGTGCTGTTGGCGAGCCACGCGGAGATCCCGACGCCGGCAATCCCCGCCAGTGCCTGCGTCAGCGGTTTGCGCTGGACCAGCCGGACTACGGTGAACACGGCGGCCGCGGCCAGCGACAGGACCAGCGCCAGGGGCAGCTCGCGGGTGATCGTGAAAGCGACCAGGAACACCAGGCCGGGAAGGATGCTCTCGGCAATGCCCTGGATCCCGCCGGCACTTTTGAGCACGTCGATGTTGCCGTTGCTGGAACGGTGCAGCCCGGCCTTGGCTGCGTAGCCTTCGGCGAGCTCCGCGACGGTCGGCTGAGCTGCCGCGGGCTGCTCCGCTGGGCCGTGCCCGGCCGAATCCTGGCCCGCTGGCCCCTGTCCGGCTGAACCCTGTCCGACTGCTGGTTCGGGCTTCTCGGGCAAGGTCATTGCTCCTCCTGGCGGGAGAGTATTTCGTAGCGGGGATTGAACATGGTGGGCAGGCCGTCACGGACGGTGACCATGCCCTGCAGGCGGAGTTCGGTGCCGGCGTCGACTCCGGGGATGCGGCGGCGTCCCAGCCAGACCACCCGGAGCCGGTCTTTGGGACCGGAAGGCCGCTGGCGCCGGGAGCCTGCGGGCTGGGCTGCGCCGGGCTGCACTGCGCCGTTCTGGGCTCCGCCGGCGGTCTGGACTGTTGCGGGCCGGCCGGCGGCTGATCCTGAGGGGACCGCCACTGCCCCGGCGCCGCGGGTCCTGGCCCCTTGTGGCTCGTTGCCCGGCGCATCGTGGTCCACGACGACCGCGGTGAAGGCAGCCACCTGGCTTGCCGGGGCGTAGGTGACCGACTCAATGAAGCCACGGCACACTACCCGGCCGCGGTCCGGGAGCTCCCTCACGGAGACGGAGGAAACCGGATCCTGGCGGGGGGCATCAGCCAATCTGGGTAATCTCCGGTCCACGTTCGGGCCGTTCCAGATCCGGGGCGGACTGCGGCGCGGGCACGGCGTTGTCCTTCGGCAGACGCAGTTGCAGTAGGTCCCGCGGCGGCATCGGGTTCTCCCCGCGGACCACCACGATCTGCCGGAACAGCGCCTCAAGCCCGACGGCCGCGTCGCGGTCCACAGCGGCCTCGCCGCCAAGCACGCCGCGCAGGAACCAGCGCGGACCGTCGACGCCGATGAAGCGGGCCACGCGGTAGCCGTGGCTTCCGTCGGCGCCGCTGGCCGGGAGCTTGGCGAGCAGTTCGGTGCCGAAGCCACCCTGGACTTCCTCGACCTGGCCGCCCTGGCTGCCGACCGACTGGCCGATCTGCTCACGGATTTCGTCCCACAGGCCTTCGGAGCGGGGAGCCGCGAAGGCCTGGAGCTGGAGGCTCGAGCCGTTCAGGTCCATGGTGACGGCGACGACCCGCTGCGTGGCCTCTTCGACCTCGAGCCGGAGTTGCAGACCTTCCGCGGGAGCGATCAGGAGCGCGCCGAGGTCCACGTAGCCGTCCTGATCCTCAATTTCCGACACGTCGAAGGGACCCGTGGCGCCGCGGCCGGGAGCAGCGGAGGAAGTCCCGGCAGAATCATCGACGGTAGCGTCGGCAACTGGCTCCCGGGTTTCCCCGGAGTCCGTCGGTTCCTGCTTGGTTTTCCTGCCACGCCCAAAAACCATGGGGTTCTCTCCTTAGTTGTGATCTTGTGCCGCAGCGTCGTCCGCGACCGCGCGGCGCCTGCCGTTTTATGCTGTCTCTTGCAGCAACAACGGCCGTCCGATACGTCCTGTACTAGGTCCTGCTCATAAGTCCCTGCGTAAATACTGCGGGTGGTGCGGGCTGCCGGTCAGACCGGCGCGCCGAAACCGCCGGTGGATCCGAAGCCTCCGCCGCCGCGAACCGAGTCGCTGAGCTCCTGGACCGGCAGGAAGCGGGCGTACTCCACGCGCTGAATTACCATTTGTGCAATTCTATCGCCGCGCTTGAGTTCGATCGCCTCCCGGCGGTCAGTATTGAGCAGAGTCACCGCGATTTCTCCGCGGTAGCCGGCGTCGACGGTCCCGGGGGCGTTCACCACGGTCAGGCCGTGCTTGGTCGCGAGCCCCGACCGCGGGTGGATCAGGGCCACAAAACCATCGGGCAGGGCAATGGAAACACCTGTGGGGACCAGTCTGCGCTCCCCCGGTTCCAGCACTACGTCCTCGCGGGCGCGCAGGTCCGCGCCGGCGTCGCCCGGGTGCGCATACGACGGCGGTTCCAGGCCGTCGTCGAGCATCTTCAGTTCCACCGTCAGTGTGGCGGTCCCGTATTCCACTTCCGCTGCGGGCGCGGTCTCTTGCTGTGCCGCGGGCTTTGCCGCAGTCGTTTCTTCAGTCACAGTCCCTCACTCTAACGCCAGCACGGAAGATCGGCCTAGCCGCGGCCGGCGGGCTCGGACCCCCGCGGCCGCTTCCGCTGCCAAGGTGAAATAGCCCGGGAAAAGTGGAAAGCTGGGCCTATGCCCGAATCCAGTGCAGCAGTGCCTGCCCCCAACAGCACCCCCAGCGACGCCGTTTTGTACAACGAGAAGCTTTGGCCCAATGCCTGGATCTGGCTGGTGGCGGCGGGACTGTCGGGTGCCGGGATCTTCGTGTTCGCGCCCATCAGCATGACTGCAGGCCTAACAGCGGCCGTTGTCCTGTTCGCGATCATCGCCGTGCTTCTGGTCCTCTCGACCCCCACCATCACTGTCACCGGCTCCACGCTGCGCATCGGCCGGGCCAGCATCGACCGCCGCTTCGTGGGCACCGCATCGGCTTTCCGCGGCAAGGAGGCGACGGCGGAACGCGGCACCCGCCTCAACGGCCTGGCTTTCCTGTGCATCCGCGGGTGGATCGATCCGGTGGTCCGCATCGAAATCACCGATCCGTCCGACCGCACGCCGTACTGGCTCACGTCCTCCCGCCACCCGGACGAACTGCTCGCCGCCCTGAAGGTTTAGCCCTCACAGTCCTTGCAGTACTTGAGGCCGTCCTTCTCGCGGGCGATCTGCGAACGGTGGCGGACGAGGAAGCAGGAGGCGCAGGTGAATTCGTCGGCCTGTGCCGGCAGGACCCGGACCAGCAGTTCCTCCCCGGACAAGTCGGCGCCGGGGAGCTCGTAGCCTTCGGCAAGGTCCGATTCGTCTTCATCGACCACTGCGGACGGCTTTTCCGTGCGGCGCGCTTTCAACGCGTCAAGGGAGTCCTCACTGAGGTCCTCCTCGGTCTTGCGCGGCGCATCGTAGTCTGTCGCCATTATTTGTTGCTCACACTCCGCATTCGTTCCGTTGGATGGCCGCTCCCTGGTAGTCCTGCCGGGCGGTGGCCCTGGACCTCCTGAGGCGGTTCTCCCGTGTCAACGCCGGTCACGCGGTTTTTGTGCCCGATGTCGGGTCATTTTTGCTTAAGCCTCCGGTGAACGCCAGAGTCCTCTGGTCCGTGACGGCAGGCTCCGGCCGCCGTGTCCGGGGACGGGCGCCCGCCGGATCCGCTGATCAGCCGAAAAGCGGCGCAAATTCGCGGAAAATCACGGCGCGCCCTCCCTCCTCACCGGAATTGGCCCGCATCGGTGGCAGAGTTTCGATTGTTAGTAATGCCAGGGTGGAGGATTTGTATGCAGGATCTACGGCTTGTAGGCGTCCACGACGACGGGGAGCATCTCCTGTTGAGCGGCGCCGGCGGCGAGATGTTCCAGCTGCCAATCGATGAAGCACTGCGGGTGGCAGCCAGCCGGACAACGGCCAAGGCCGCCTCCGTCGCGGCCGCCGCGCCCATTGCCATGTCCCCGCGCGATATCCAGGCGCGGATCCGCAGCGGCTCGACGGCGGCAGAGGTGGCGGAGCTCTCCGGGATTCCGCTCGCCAAAGTCCAGCGCTACGAGGGTCCTGTGCTCGCCGAGCGTGAGTACGTTGCCCAGCAGGCCCGCAAGGTGGAGGTGGCCGCCCCCGCCCCCGGCCACGACGTGTACCGTTCGGTGTTCGGTGACCACCCGGCGTCACTCGGCGACATGGTGGCCCACCGGCTCAGTGCGCACGGCATTGAAGCCTCCTCTGTGGAATGGGACTCCTGGCGGCGCCCCGATGGCAGCTGGAACGTCGTGGCGCGCTTCGAGGCCAAGCCTGGCGGCCCTGCCGGAATCGGTGAGGAACCGCCGGCCATGTGGACGTTCAGCCCGGCCCGGAAATCCCTGCAGAACGCGAACCGCTGGGCGCAGCAGCTCAGCGAACTGGAGCCCCTCGACGGTCCCGTCCCCGCGCGCCGGCTCACGGCCGTCTCGGACCGACCCTTTGATTTTGAGACCGACGCCGATGCTGCCGCCCGCACCGCCACCGCGCAGCTCCAAGTGGTCCAGCAGCTGAAGCAGGAGCAGGAGTCCGACGGATTGCTGGACATGCTGCGTTCCCGCCGCGGCCAGCGCCTCGGCGTGGACGAAGACGCCGACGACGCCCTCGCCAAGCTCCTGACCAGCAGCGTACCCGCGGCCCATCCGAGGCCCGCCGAGGTCCTTGCCGAGGTACCGGCCGGCCCGGAAGACGGTGAGCAGGGCAGCGAAGAGCACGGGGCCGACAGTGACATTGACGCAGACGGAGCCAACATCCCGGCCCCGCAGCGCGTGGAGGCAGCGGAGACGGAAACCAGCCCGGTCTCCGATCCGTGGGAACGCCGCCGCGACGGCAGGCCCTCGATCATGTCGCGGCTGACCTTGGCTCCGCGCCATGAAGACGAGCCGGACGACGCCCTGAAACTGCATGACGGTGTCAGCACCGACACCAGGGAAATCACCATTGCGGCGTCGCAGTTGCGGCCCGTCGGCCAGCAGGGACCCACCTCCAGCCCGGGGCTCGACGAGCTCCTGGGCGGCGGGACCTCTCGGCGCCAGCAGCGTGAGTCCCCCGCCCCGGCCCGGGACGACCGCGATGCGGAGCAGCCCGAGCGGCAGCCGGCGAAGTCCAAGCGCTCCAGCATTCCCAGCTGGGACGAAATCGTCTTCGGCGCCCGCGGCGACTAACTAGCCGCGGAGCCCGGGCCCCGGCCGGCAGTCAAAACACGGCTGGCAGCCACCACGCGCCGTCAGGCGCGGGGGGCCCTTTTTCCGTCCGCCTGGAAGCACAGCAACGGGACTTCCCGTTCAGCCCGCGTCAGTGAACCGTGCTGGCCCACGACGTCAAGTGCTGTGGGCCGGACGCGCCGGGTGTCATAGAAAGCCAGCGGCTCCCGGGCAGCGATCATCACGTCGCCGATCCGCGGGGCGACTTCGGCCCGGACCTCGCCGAAGAGCCCTGCGGTGATGGCTTCCTCCCGGGTGAAGGCCCAGATCCGTTCGCCGAAACGGGCCCGCCAGGCGTCAAGCAGCCGGACGCGGCCGGCGTCGTCGTCCTGCTCTTCGAGATACAGGTGAACCATCCGCGGCTCGCCCGCCGTGTGGCGGACCCCGGCAATGAGATCCGGGTCGGCCGAATAGTCGATGCGCTGGGATTCCGGGACGTCGAGCATTCCGTGATCCGCCGTGAGCAGGATGGTGGTGCCCGCCGGCAGGGTGGCGCTGAGCCGTTTCACGGTGGCGTCGAGTTCCTCGAGCTGGTGCTCCCACTGCGGTGACTGGCAGCCGTGGCGGTGACCGGCCTTGTCCAGTTCATTGACGTAGAAGTACATCAGCGAGCCGTCCGCACCGGCCATTGCCTCGGCGGCGGCCGCGGTCCTGGCGTGCGAGGTGGTGGCGGTGACATAGCGGCCGCCCCGGAGCGCGGCCCGGGTCATGGCGGAGTCGCTGAACTGCGGAAGGCTGACGGTGGTGACCTCGACGTGGTCCGCGGCCCGTTCGAAGACGGTGGGGAACGGCTGCCACTGCTGCGGGTCGACGCCGGCGTCCCACCCTCCCAGCATGTTGACCACGCGGTCCTGGTCCGGGTCCAGCACGTCGTAGCCCACCATGCCGTGCTGTCCGGCCGCGAGCCCGGTGCCGAAGCTGGCCAGGGAGGCGGCCGTGGTGGAGGGGAACGCCGAATCCAGGGCGACCGGCACCCGCCCCTGGCCGGACTGCATGACGGAGCGAAGGAACGGTGTGTGCGCCGATTTCTGCTTGAGCAGGTTGCGGCCCAGACCGTCGGCGAGGACCACGCAGACGCGCTTGGAGGCGGGCAGGTGCAGGCGGTTCTCGAAGCCGGGAACACCCAGGCTGGCCGCGGCGCTCGTAAGCACTTCGGCGACGGAGCGGTCCCCGAACGCCGGGGCCGCGGGCAGGCCTGGTGCTGTGGCCTGCGCGGTGGCCTCGGGGAGGGACGGGGCGGAGGACAACGGTTCGGGCACGCGGACCGGCGTCATCTCAGCGCTGGTGGCCGCGGCTGGCGCGGTTTCCGAAGACGCCCATCCGCGGGCGGGGCGGGAGCCCGGGCCCGGTGTGGGGCGTCGGAGCGGAGGATCCGGTGTTTACGGCGCGGAGGGCCCGGGCGAAGAGCTTGGCGTCCTGGACGGCCTGCAGGCCGTCTGCTTCGGCGCTGATCCGGAGCACGATGTCCTCCTGGGCGATGGTGCCGCTGTAGCCGTGGTCGGCTTCGCACTGCGGGTCGCCGCAGCTGGCCGGGCCCATGTCGAGGCGCTGGCCGCCGGACCAGGCGATGGAGAGGGTCAGCTCGCGGACCGGATCCGATGGTTTGTAGTCCTGTGGCTGGGCGTACACGTAGCTGAGCACCACGGAGCGGATCTGCGTGACGGGCACGGATTCGGTGGAGACCTGCGCTACCGTCTGCTCCCCCGCCTCGTCGAGCTGCTGGTCGTCCACGTGGGTGATGACCAGCATGTCCTCAGTCAGGACCAGCACCGTGATGTGGCGGCGGACCTCGGCGCGGTCGAAGTGCGTCTCGAGGTGCACCAGGTGGGCCACGCAGTCGCGCCCGTCGAGGGCGTCGGCAACGACGTCGGCCACCAGCCGGGGGTAGAAGCCGGCCTGCTGGAGGGCGCCTTCCAGGCTCTGGCCCTGCGCGCTGTGGTCATGCAGGCCGTGGTGGTGCGTGCCCGGGCGTCCGGAGACGGTTGCCTGGGGCTTGGGTGTCGGAGACTGAAAGCTCATGGTCTCCATTTTCACAGATCGGTTGGGGACATGCTAACCATTGCCGGCCCGGCAGCGCCCCTCGGCGCCCCTCCGCTCCCTGCAGCCCTCCGTTCCCCGGGGCTCTCAGCTCCCCCTGGCTCTCAGCGCGCCGGGGATCAGCTGCGCCGGGCGATCAGCTGCGCCTGGCGAATCAGCTGCGCATGGCACGGCGGGCACTGTCGGTGCGCTGGGCGGCGTTTGCGATCCGGACGTCGGCGGAGAGGATGGCGGCCCCGTCCGGCCCGGCGAGCACGGGGTTGAAGTCGACGAGGGCGATTTCCGGATGGTTGTCCTTGAGCCGGGTGAGCCGGGCGGCAAGGTCCTCCAGCGCCCCGGCGTCGACGGCCGGCAACCCCTGGTAGCCGAAGAGCTTCCGCGAGGCCCGCGGGGCCCGGATGAAGTCATGCAGGTCGGAGCCGGAGAGCGGCGGCACCCGGTGGGCCCAGTCGTCGAGCAGGTTGACCGCATCACCGGCCAGGCCGAACGAGACCACCGGGCCCAGCAGCGGGTCCTCGATGGCGCGGAACGTGCAGGCCTGTCCCACCGGCGCCATCGTCTGCACTTCCAGCGACGGCGAGCCGTAGCGTTCCAGCGATCTGCGCATCTCCAGCACGTTCCGCCGCAGGGAGTCGGCGTCCTGGATGTCCAGGCGCACCCCTCCGAGGTCCAGGCGGTGCCGCAGCGCGGGGTCGGTGGTCTTCAGGGCCACCGGCCAGCCGAGCCGGTCCGCTGCAGCCACCGCCTCGTCGGCGGTGTCGAAGCCAACGGAGGGAACCACCCTGATGCCGTAGCGGGCCAGCAGGCCCGCGGCCGTCTCCGCGTCCAAACGGACGAGCTGTTCGCCCCCGACCCCGGACAGCAGCCTCTCCAGCTCGTCCCGGGTGCCGTCCGGGTCACAGCCCTCAGGCTCTATGAAGAGGCCCTGGTCCCGGTCCAGCCACTGGGCGTAGCGGACCACGGATCCCAGCGCGGCCACTGCCGCGCCGGGGTTGGAGTAGCAGGGAACCACCGTTGATCCGGCCTCGTCGCCCACCATCCCTTCCACATAGATGGACGGGTCCAGCAGTCCGCTGAACGCCGCCACTACGGGTTTGCCGGCCGCCACCGAACACTCGGCGAGCACCCCAGCGATCTTTTCCACGGTCAGGCCACGGGCGGGCAGCAGCGCCACAACGGCAGAGTGAACGGTGTCTGCCGTGAGGACCTCCTGCAGGCTGTGCCGCAGCGCCGGCAGCGCCAAGGACATCCCGGCGTCGAGATCGACGCCGGTGACGATCCGCTCCACCCCGAGCCCCTGCTTCGCCGCGCTGTCCGCAACCACCTTGCCGAGCGCCTGGGAGTTGCTGAACACGGCGACCCCCGGGCCCTTCGGCAGGGGCTGGCTTGAGACGATCTGGGCGACGTCCATGAGCTGTTCGATGGTCTCGACGCGGATCACGCCGGCCTGGCGCATCATCGCGTCGAGGGCCTCCGGCGGCGCCTGCGTGGTGCGGACGGCGTGGCCGGGCGGCAGCCCCAGGCCCATCGCGTCGGACTTCGCCACAATGACGGGTTTGGTCCGGGCCAGGCGCCGGGCCAGCCGGGAGAACTTGCGCGGGTTGCCGATCGATTCCAGGTACAGCCCGACGGCGGTGGTGTCGGCGTCGTCCTCCCAGAACTGCATCATGTCGTTGCCGGAGACGTCGGCGCGGTTGCCGGCCGAGAGGAACGTGGAGATCCCGACGCGGCGCCGGCTGGAAGCCGCGTAGAGGGAGACGCCGATCGCGGCCGATTGGCTGAACAGGCCCAGCCCGCCGCGGCGCCCCAGCGAGGGCGCCATCGAGGCGTTGAGGGACACGGCCGGGTTGGTGTTCATGATGCCCAGCGAGGCGGGACCGATCACGCGCATCCCGTCCGAGCGGGCCTGCCGGACGAGTTCGCGCTGGCGGGCGAGGCCGCGTTCGCCGTCGTCCGCGTAGCCGGCGGTGGCCACTACGATCCCCTTGACCCCGGCGGCACCGCACTCCTCCACCACCTTGGGGACCTCGGCGTAGGGAACGGCGATGATGGCGAGCTTGACCGGGCCCGGCACCTCGGAGAGGCGGCCGAAGGAGAGCATGCCGGCGAGCTCGAAGGCCTCCGGGTTGATCGCGTAGACCGGGCCGGTGAAGTGTGCCTCGATGATGTGTTCCAGCAACTGGTAGCCCACGGTGCCCCACTTGCGGCTGGCACCGATCACGGCCACGGAGGACGGGGCAAGGAGTTCCTGGATGCTGCGGGCCTCGGCGCGGTGTTCCCGGGATTCCATCACGGCGCGGGACTTGTCCGTGGGGTCGATGTTGAATTCGAGGCTGACCACACCGTCGTCGAAATGCCGCTTGACGTCGTAGCCGGCGTCGGAGAACACCATAAGCATCTTCCGGTTTTCCGGGAGCACCTCGGCGCTGAACTTCCGGATCCCGTTTTCCCGGGCGGCGGCGGCGAGGTGTTCGAGCAGGATGGAGCCGATGCCGCGGCCCTGGTGCGCGTCGGCGATGTTGAACGCGACCTCGGCCTCCGCGGGGTCATCGAGCCGGTCGTAGCGGCCGATGCCCATGATCTCGCCGCCGATGGTGATCACCAGGGCCACGCGGTCCTTGTAGTCCACCTCGGTGAACCGTTTGAGTTCCTTCGAGGAGAGTTTGGACTTGAACGCGAAGAAGCGCATGTAGATGGACTTCTGCGACTGCCCCACGTGGAAGGCCTGGACCGCGTCCGCGTCGGCCGGGTGGATCGGGCGCAGATGTGCCGTCCCGCCGTCGCGCAGGACAACATCGGCTTCCCAATATTCCGGATATACACCGTCCACGGGCTGATCCACCATAGGCTTAGCCTAGTCATAAACTTTTGCAGCACACGTTCAGCACCCCTCAGAAGGACCCACCCGCCTCATGGCCCGCCGCCAGACCCCGTCCCCGGCAGGGGAAGCCAGCCCCGATTCCGCAGGAATATTCACAGAGAATATCGTCGATATCGACGTCACGTCGGAGATGGAAGGATCGTTCCTCGAGTACGCCTATTCGGTGATCTACTCGCGGGCCCTTCCGGACGCCCGCGACGGGCTGAAACCCGTCCAGCGGCGCATCCTGTACATGATGAGCGAGATGGGCCTGCGCCCGGACCGCGGCCACGTCAAGAGCGCCCGCGTGGTGGGCGAGGTCATGGGCAAGCTGCACCCGCACGGCGACACCGCCATCTACGACGCGATGGTGCGCATGGCCCAGGACTTCTCGCTGCGGCTGCCCCTCATTGACGGGCACGGCAACTTCGGCTCGCTCGACGACGGCCCGGCCGCCCCGCGGTACACCGAGGCCAGGCTGGCGGCGGCGGCGCTGACCCTGACGGACCACCTCGACGAGGACGTCGTCGACTTCGTCCCCAACTATGACAACCAGCTGACCCAGCCGGACGTGCTGCCGGCCGCGTTCCCGAACCTGCTGGTCAACGGGGCCACCGGCATCGCCGTCGGCATGGCCACGAACATGGCCCCGCATAACCTGGTGGAAGTGATCGCCGCCGCGCGGCACCTGATCGAGCACCCGGACGCCACGCTCGAGGACATCATGAAGTTCGTCCCCGGCCCGGACCTGCCCACGGGCGGCCGGATCGTCGGGCTGGACGGGATCCGCGACGCGTACGCCACCGGCCGCGGCTCGTTCAAGACCCGGGCCAAGGTGGAGGTGGAGCAGCTCTCGGCCCGCCGCACCGGGCTGGTGGTCACGGAACTGCCGTACATGGTGGGGCCGGAGAAGGTGATCGAGAAGATCAAGGACGCCGTCAACGGCAAGAAGCTCACCGGCATCAGCGACATCGTGGACCTCACGGACCGCAAGCACGGCCTGCGCCTCGTGATCGAACTAAAGAACGGCTTTAACCCCAACGCCGTGCTTCAGCAGCTGTACCGCTACTCTCCGATGGAGGATTCCTTCGGCATCAACAACGTCACCCTCGTGGACGGGCAGCCGCAGACCCTGGGGCTGCTCCAGCTGCTCTCCGTCTACGTGGAACACCGCATCAACGTCGTCCGCCGCCGCACCGCCTTCCGCCTCGGCAAGAAGAAGGACCGCCTGCATCTGGTGGAGGGGCTCCTGATCGCGATTGTGGACATCGACGAGGTCATCCAGATCATCCGTTCCTCGGACGAGGCGGCCGCGGCCCGGACACGGCTGATGTCCATCTACGACCTCTCCGAGATCCAGGCCAACTACATCTTGGAGCTCCGGCTCCGGCAGCTGACCAAGTACTCACGGATCGAACTTGAGAAGGAGCAGGACGAGCTGCGCCGCGAGATTGCCGAGCTGGAAGCCATCCTCGGCTCCAGCGAGCGGCTCCGGGCCCTCGTGTCCGCAGAACTGGCCGAGATCGCGGAGAAGTACGGCACCCCCCGCCGCACCGTGCTGCTCGAATCCGAAGCCGTCTCCCCCACCGTCGCCGCCCTGGCCGCCGCGCCGGGGGCCAAGGGCAAGGCCGTTCCCCTCGCATTGGAGATCGCGGACGACCCCTGCTGGGCGATCCTGACTGCCTCCGGCCAGATCGCCCGCACCGCCAACCAGGACAGCCTCGCCGAGGCCGGCCCGCGGACCCGGCACGACGTCTTCACCTCGGTGGTCAAAACGTCGGCACGCGGCGAGATCGCGGCCATCACCTCGCAGGGGCGCATGCTCCGGCTCCAGGTGATGGACATGCCCGTGCTGCCGCCGACCTCGGGCACCCCGAACCTGGCCGGCGGTGTGCCGGCCAAGGACTTCATTACCCTCCTCAAGGGCGAATCGCTGGTGGCCTTCGCGCCGCTGGATGAGGTCCTGGCGATTGGTACCGCCCAGGGCGTGGTCAAGCGCGTCCAGCCCGACTATCCGCTGAACCGCGAGGACTGGGAAGTGATCGCACTCAAGGACAAGGACACCGTGGTGGGGGTGGCTGCCGCGGGCTCCGACGACGTCGACCTCGTCTTCGTGACGCGGCAGTCGCAGCTGCTGCGCTTCCCGGCCTCCGCGGTCCGTCCGCAGGGCCGGACTGCCGGAGGTATGGCCGGTATCAAGCTGGCCGCCGGGGACCGGGTGCTGTTCTTTGGCGCCGCCAGCCCGGCCGACAGCGATGCCGTCGTGGTGACCATCGCCGGCACGGAAGGGGCGCTGCCCGGCACCGCCCCGGGTGCCGCCAAAGTCACCGCCCTCGCCGAATACCCCGCCAAGGGACGCGCCACCGCCGGGGTCCGGGCGCACCGGTTCCTCAAGGGTGAGGACACCCTGCTGCTCGCGTGGGCCGGTCACGGCCCCGCCAAGGCGTCGTCGCTGGCCGGTGTGGCCCGTTCCCTGCCCGGGGAACACGGCCGCCGCGACGGGTCCGGCATTCCGCTGTCCCAGGCCATCGATGCGATTGGCCCGAGCATGGCCTGGCAGCAGGAGCCCGCGGAGGCCTAGGCCCCCGCGGGTGCTGTTTGGGCCGCGGGCCGTGCTTAGGTCGACGCCCGGGGCAGCCGTCACGCCCACCGCTCACTCATTTGCCACAAATGGCCGTTGTCGCTCACCCATTCACCACGAATGGCCGCTATAGGTCCCCTCATGGCGGCCATCCGTGGTGAATGGCCGGCAGAGGGCGAGCTCCGCAGACCGGAGTGTTTGATAAGGGGTTTTCGAGCAAACGGACATTGGTTTTCGGTCCTGAATTGCGTCGAACTCGGCACGCTCTAAGTCGTGCCCCGCTCGAGGGTGCACACCGTTATGGATGAGAGGCCCGCGGCTGGAACCGAAGGCTCATATCCTTCAGGTTCCACTTGCGGGAAGCATAATCTCCGCTTGGATTGAACCGCAAGGCATTGAACTTTGGTGGCCGATGGCCTAGCCCGGCCCGGACCCGTGCCGTACGATGACCCCAGTCCGCAGGTGTGCTGATATTGGGGGTTACGTGTCGAAACGACTGCGGGTCGGTGCCGTGCTCGTATCTGTGGCGGTGGCCCTGTCCGGATGCTCCGGCAGCCTGCAGGCCGCTCCCTCAACCTCTCCGCCACTGTCATCTGCGCAGCCGTCAGCCTCGGCAGCCGCAGCTTCCGCAGCCGCAGTCCCGGCCGGACAAACGGGACGAACAGGCCCGTCCCATACGCCAACAAGCAGCGCGACCGGAGCAGCCATGGCAAACGTGACGGTCGAACCCCACCTGTTCGACCGGCAGGGCGAGAAGCACGAGGCCGCCCTCGGAAGCGGATGGGAAACCTCACCGATGTTTCTTGTGGTGTCCGACAACCGGGACAAGGCGGCCAAGGCACTGCGGGCGGCTGCAGTTCGCTTCTATTCCGTAGATCAGAACGGCGCGGAACTGACGCGTGAGGAGATGACTGGCGAATTCCCCCAGTACACTCCCAACTATGTTTCCGATGTCTACCTGACCGATTTGGGTCCATTGATCTATGCAGATACAAAAGGCGAACTCTCAACGGGCATGGCCGACGGAATGCTGCGAATCCTTGTAGCCGAACTCCGGTCGCAGGGAATCACCGCGGTTGTGACGGCGCCGCCGAAAAGTCTCTCGTGGGAAGACGCCCCCACGATGCGGCTGTCTCCGTAGTCAACCCGACGCTCCGGCTCCGGCCCGCCGTCGACCACCACCGGCCCATCCGGTGCTCCGGAAGAAATACCCTTAGACTGCTCGCATGCCTATCATCCCGGATATCAAAGACTGGACCTGGGTCCTGCAGCGGACCTGCGCGGAGTGCGGTTTTGATGCCTCGGTGGCGACACCTGCGACAGCGCCGGGGATCGTGGAGAACATGCTCCCCCGCTGGCGGTCCGCCCTGCGGCGTCCGGACGTGGCTGAACGCCCGGACGAAAACACGTGGTCCGTCCTCGAATACGCCTGCCACGTCCGCGACGTGTTCAGCCTCTTCGACCACCGGCTCGGCCTTATGCTGACCGAGGACGACGCCCGGTTCGCGGACTGGGACCAGGACGTGACCGCCGTCGAGAAGGACTATGCCAACGCCGACCCGGCCGAGGTCAGCACGGAACTCACCGCGGAGGGCGAGCAGATCGCCGCCTCCTTCGGGCGCATCCCCGAGGAACAGTGGGGGCGCAAGGGCACCCGCAGCAACGGCTCGGAGTTCACCGTGCTGACGTTCGCGCAGTACTTCCTGCACGACGTCGTCCATCACCTCCACGATGTGGATGGCTGACGCGTGAAGGGGTAGCGCGCGGCCTGATGGCGCCTGAACGGAAAGCTACAGTTCCTTGTCCCACGCCATGCTGCTGTTGACGGGGACATAGCCCATCTTGGCGTACAGGGCCAAGGCACCGGTGGGGTTCTCCGAATCGACATCGAGCGAGGCCTTGTCCATGCCCGCCGCGGCGAAGCGGCGCATCGCGTCGGCAAGAAGGGCCTGCGCCACCCCGCGGCCGCGGAACTCGCGCCGCACACCCAGCAGGTCGGTGTAGCCCTCCTTGTAGCCCCTCGTCCCAGCGCTCACGGCGTCGTGGCTGGCAAGCTGGTAGCCGGCCACTCTTCCGGTGGAGCGTTCGACGGCGACGGCGCTCAGGTCCGGCCGGGCCAGTGGATCATTCACCACAAAGCCCCAGGCCTCCTCGTCCCGGGGCTCGCTGCCCCAGTGATCCCGGAAAGCCTCGTTGTGCGCCAGCCGGACGGGCTCGTGCAACGCGGGTCCAAAGCCCACGATTTCCAGCCCGTCGTCCAGGCGCGCCTCCGGGAGGTGGTCCGTGAGGGGGCGGTGCATCTCGTAGTAGTAGCGGACGATCCGGTAGCCGGCGTCGCCGAACAGGGCGGCCTGGTGGGTGTGCTGCTCTTCCATGTGGAGCCGCAGCCGTGGGCTGGAACCCGGCACGGCGTCCTCGGCGAACCGCTGCCGGGTCCGTGCCTCCATCCAGCCCAGCAGCCCGGCCCCGATGCCCCTGCCCTGCCATACCGGATCGACGCAGCCGTACCCGATCGCCTTCTCACCCTCCGGGTTCTTGGTGATCCGGCCGTAAGCCCTGGCGGTGGCCTGCGCGTCGAAGCCGAGGATCGTGTTCGCCGCGGCCGGGTTCGCCTGCGATTCGAGGACCTGTTCCAGGTCGGCGCGGCGCTCAAACCAGACGGGCCGTTCGACGTCGGCAGTCCGGGCGATGAGCGCCGCCCAGCTGTCCAGGTCGTCGGTCACGGCGGGCCGCCACTGCAGGCGGGTGTCCAGGCTGGCCAAGGGCTCGGCGAATCCGTTCATGGCAACAGGCTAACGTCCGGCCTACCCCCGCGCCAGCAAGGGCGTTGCCTCCGGCGAGGGTGCTGTGTGCCCGGCCGCCGGGCGGTCGAGGTCGAGGCGGCTGTCGTCCGGGGAGATGTCCTCCGGGTTGTGCGTCACGAGCACCACGGTGCGGTCCCGCAGGCCGTGCCGGAGCTCAGCCAGCATCTCCCGGCCGGACTCCGCGTCCAGGTGGGCCGTGGGTTCGTCCAGCAGGATCACGTCCGCTCCGGTCAGGAGGGTGCGGGCCACTGCGAGGCGCTGCCGCTCGCCGCCGCTGAGGAAGTCCCCTCCTGGTCCGATCCGTGTGTCCAGGCCATGCTCCAGGCGCCCGACCAGCGGCCCGAGGCCCACCGCCGCCAGGGCGTCCTGCAACCGCTGCTCCGGCTCTCCCCCGCGGTCGCCCTCCGGGAGCCCCAGCAGCAGGTTGCCGCGGATGGTCGAGTCAAAGAGGTGCGCCTCCTGGGGGCACCAGGCCGCCCGCCCGCTGAGCAGGATCTGGCCGTTGGCTGCCGGGAGGAAGCCCAGGACGACGGCGAGCAGGGTGGACTTTCCGGACCCCGACCCACCGGTGACGGCAAGCCAGCGCCCGGGGTCGGCCGTGGCGTCGAGGCCGGTGAAGACCATCGGCCCGCCCGGCCACGCCGCGGCCAGGTCCCGGAGCTCGATCCCGGGCTTGCCGCCGGGCCGGCCGACAACGGGAACCAGCCCGCCGGACGCGTCGGCATCGGCGCTGTCCAGGACGCCGGCTTCGCCGATGCGTGCCAGCACGGCACGCAGCGCCGGGTACTGGCGGACCGCCGTCGTGATGGCCGCGTAGGGTTCCACGAGCGCCAGCTGCAAGAGTACGACCACCGCGACGGTCGACGCTTCCACGGCTCCGCTAAGAGCCAGCGGAGCGGCCAGCACGGCGCTGGCCAGGGCGGCCGTCCCGCAAGCCAGTACGGTCAGTCCCTGGCCGAGTCCTTCGGCCCATGCCGAGCGTTGGGACGCGGCGGTCGCAGAACGGTCGGCGCGGGTGATGGCGTCGAGCACCGGGCCGGCCACGCTGTTGGCGTGGAGTTCGGCGCGGGCGTCGAGGGCCGCCGCCACCTGGCGGAGCACTCCGGAACGGAGCCGCTGCTCGGTACCGGCGGACATCCTGTCCGCGGCCAGCGCCAGGGCGGGGGCCGCCACGAGACTCACCAGGGCGGCCGCGATGACGGCGGGGAGCGCGGCCGGCAGGAGCCACGCGACGCTGGCGACGGCAGCTGCCGCGACGGCGACGGCGGTCAGCGGCGGCAGGACCACGCGGGGCAGCAGCTCGCGGACCGTGTCGACGTCGTCCACGACGGTGCCCAGGACGTTGCCGCCCTGCAGCAGCCGGCGCAGCGAGAGGGCGCGGCGGCTCAGTGATTCCCAGAGCCTGCCGCGGAGCCGGGTCAGGGCGGCGAAGACGGCGTCGTGCAGCAGGAGACGCTCGAGGTAGCGCAGGACTGCCCGGCCAATGCCGAAGAACCGCACGCCGACGATTGCTGTAAGCAGGTACAGGATGGGCGGCTGCTCGCTGGCACGGATGATGAGCCAGCCGGACAGTCCGGCGAGGGCGACGGCGAAGAGGGCCGCCAGGGTGCCGACGGCGCCGGCCGCGGCGAATTTGGCTGCGACCGGTGCCAGCAGGCGGCGGAGCCGGGCTGCCGTAGAACCGCCTGGTGAGAGTGGTGTGTCCGCGTTTTGCGGCACGCCGGGCTGAGTCGCGCCGGCCTGGATCGCGCCGGCTTGCGGCACGCCTGGGCCCGGGGTGTCTGACGGCAGGAGGTCGTGCATCCCGGATGCGGACGGGTCGGCTTCGGACGGGAGTGCGGCAAGGGCAGCCGTCCCGGCGGCGGCACCCGTGAGTGTGGCGGTTGCGGCGTCGGCATCTTGGACAGCGGCGGCGGTGGCCGTGCCCGCGACGCCGGGTGCCACTGCCACGACGACGTCGGCGAGTTCCCGGGTCTGCCGGTCGTGGGCCACCAGCAGGACGGTGACCCTTCCGCGGAGCGCGGCGATGGCGCCGCTGACGGCGGTGGCGGATTCCCGGTCCAGGTGGGCGGTGGGTTCATCGAGCAGCAACACACGGGCTCCCGCCTCGATCCGGGCGAGACCGCGGGCCAGCGCCACCCGGCGCAGCTCCCCCGGGCTGAGCTCTGCGGGATGCTTGGCGGCGAGATGCTCCGCGGCGCAGGCTGCCAGGCAGCCCAGGGCAATAGCGTCGGCGTCCGCGGCGAGCCCCGGATCGCCGGCGCCGTCGGCCCGCCCCCCGGCAACTCCCAGATACAGCCGGACCTCGTCCAGCACGGTGGGCGCAGCCATCACGGGGTGCTGCGGCACCCAGGCAAGGTCCGCCGTCGTGAATCCTGCGATCCGTCCGGTGACAGTGGTCTTTTGGTCAGGGCCGCCGCCGGTTCCGATGGTGCCGGCCAGGACCCCCAGGACCGTGCTCTTGCCGGCGCCGCTGGGGCCGTCGAGGGCGGTGATCCGGCCGGGTGCGGCGGTGAAGCTCAGGGGCCCGACGGCGGCGTCCGTCCTGCCGCCGTAGCGGACGGTCAGCCCGGCCACGCTGAGGGTGGGCGGGGCCGCGGGCTCCCGGGATCCGGATGCTGCCCCGACAACAGCCGCAGCGGAGGCAGCAGCGGGCACCAAGGGCGCGGCCTCGGGTGCCTCGAGGACGGCGGTGGTTTCGGCGAGCGCCGCACGGCCTTCGTCGCTGGCGTGGTGGGCGGTGCCGAGCTCCCGGAGCGGAAGGTAGCAGTCGGGGGCGAGGATCAGGGCCAGCAGTCCCGCTTCCAGTGCCATGTCGCCGTGGACCAGGCGGACACCGATGAAGACCGCGACGACCGCGACGGAGATGGTGGCGATGAGTTCGAGCGCAAGGGCGGAGAGGAACGCGGTCCGCAGGGTCCCCATGGTCCGGTGGCGGTATTCCTCGGAGAGGTCCTCGAGGGCTTTGCGCTGGGCGGTGGCCCGGCCCAGTCCGACGAGGACGGGCAGGCCCTTGGCAAGCTCCAGCATGTGGCCGGACAGCCGGGACAGGGCCGACTGGGCTTCCCGGACGCGGTCTTCTGTGTAGCGGCCGATCAGCACCATGAAGAGCGGCACCAGCGGCACGGTCAGCACAATGACAGCAGCGCTGATCCAGTCGGCATACAGGATGCGGGCGCCCAGCAGCAGCGGGATGGCTGCACAGTTCACCAAGGCGGGCAGGAACTGGGTGTAGTAGTTGTCCAGGGCGTCCAGCCCCCGGGTCGCGAGAATGGCGAGGCCGCCATCGGAGGGGCCCGCTGACCGGGTGCCGTTGCGCAATGCCCGCTCGAGCAACCGGGAGCGCAGCTCCTCCTTTACCCCCAGCGCGGCCCGGCGCGAAGCCACGGCCTGCGCCCAGACCGTCAGGGACCGGAGCACCACCCCCGAAACGCCCCAGTACAGCTGTGCACCCCAGGCGGGGTCGCCGGCCATCAGCCCGGCAAGCATGGACGCGACGGCCTGCGCCATCAGCACGAGGGACAGGGCCTTCAGCGCCGCGAGGAGGCCCAGCAGGTAGAGGGCGATGCGGTTCGCGGGGCCGGAGGGGAACTGCGGTCTCATCGGGTGCTAGTCCTTGGGTGCCAGTGCCTTGGCGGCGATGGCGGGGAGGAAGTTGTGGGCCTCGGGGATGTGAGCGTGGCTCACCCGGCGCCGGAACACCCAGTACGTCCAGGCCTGGTACGCGAGGACCAGCGGCAGCCCGATGCAGGCGACGATGCTCATCAGTCCCAGCGTGTAGTCCGAGGAGGAGGCGTTGGAGATGGTCAGGTGGAAGTCCGGGTTCAGGGTGGACGGCAGCACGACGGGGAACGCGGCGCCGAAGATCGAGGCGCTGCCGAGCAGCAGGAAGGTCCCCAGGGACAGGAACGCGCGGCCTTCGGCGCCCGTGCGGGCGAAGTTCCAGGCCACGACGGCGGCCACGACGGCGGCGACGACGGCCACCACGGTCCACACTTCGCCGCTGATCAGCTGCAGGCTGACCGCCCAGCCCGCCATTGGCAGCAGCAGGACGGGCAGGAGCCGGACGAACCACCGGCGTGCGCGGTGCCGGACGTCGCCGTCGGTCTTCAGGGCCAGGAACGCGAGGCCGTGCAGCAGCGAGAATCCGACGACGGCGAGGCCCCCAAGCACGGCGTAGGCGCTGAACCAGGCAAAGGGGCCGCCTTCGCGGTCACCGTTCGCGTTGATGGGGAGTCCGGTGGTGGTCAGCCCCAGTGCGGCTCCCACACCGAAGGCCGCCACGAGGGAGCCGAGCGAGATGGCCCAGTCCCAGCGAGCCCGCCACCGAGGGTTGTCCACTTTGCCGCGGTACTCGAAGGCCACGGCCCGGAAGATCAGTGCCACGAGGACCAGCAGCAGTGGCAGGTAGAGGGCGGAGAACAGGGAGGCGTACCAGAGCGGGAAGGCCGCGAAGGTGGCACCGCCTGCGGTCAGGAGCCAGACCTCGTTGCCGTCCCAGACCGGGCCGATCGTATTGAGAAGGACGCGGCGTTCGGTGTTGTTCCGGGCGAAGCCTTTCATCAGCATCCCGACGCCGAGGTCAAAGCCCTCGAGGAAGAGGTAGCCCGTCCACAACACCGCGATGGCGATGAACCAGATGGTGGGAAGCAGTTCCATGCTGAGTATCCTCTGCGTTTCTTGTGCGGGCGAAGGCTTAGTAGGCGAAGGCCAGGACGTCGTCCCCGGGCTTGCCGGGACCACCGCCCTTGGGAGTGGCGTCCTCGTTCTCGTCCACGGGGACGTGCGCGAGTTCCGGCATGGCGGCGACCACCCCGCCGCGGATGTACTTGACCAGCAGCCTGACCTCGACCACGAGAAGCACCGCGTACACGGCGGTGAGCACCACGAGGGAGGTCAGCAGTTCGCCGGCCGAGACGCCGGGTGAGACGGCCGCGGCGGTGAACATAAAGACCTGGTCGATTCCGCTGGGGTCCGGGTTGGGGGCGACGACGAACGGCTGCCGGCCCATCTCGGTGAAGATCCACCCCGCGGCGTTGGCCCCGAACGGCGCCAGGATCCCGAAGACGGCCAGCCGCATGAGGCCGCGGGAGGCGGGGACAGTCCCGTTGCGGGTGACCCAGAGGGCAATCAAAGCGGCCAACGCCGCCAGTCCGCCGAAGCCGATCATCATCCGGAAGCCCCAGTAGGTGACCTCCATGACCGGGACGTACTGGATCTGCTGCCCCGCCCGTTCCCCGTAGATGGGGTTGTCCGGCAGGTGCGTGCCGTAGTCGGCCTTGTACTGGTCGATCAGGCTGTTGACGCCTTGGACCTCGGTGGTGAAATCGCCCTTGGCGAGGAAGGACAGGATCCCGGGCACCTCGATGAGCGCCACGATGTCATCGCAGTTCTTGGAGCCGACGTTGCCGATGCTCAGGATGGAGAAGCCGGTGCCGTCGTGGCAGGCCGCTTCGGCGGCCGCCATCTTCATGGGCTGCTGTTCGAACATGAGTTTGCCCTGCAGGTCCCCCGTGATGGCGGTTCCGGCGAAGGAGATCATGGCGACGACGGCGCCGATCCGCAGGGACCGGATCCAGACGGCGTGGTCGGCGCGGTCCCGACCGGGTATGGCGGACTCCCCGGGGACCACCTTGCCGTCCTCGCCGATCGTGTCGATGCCGTCGTGGCGGCGGCGCCACAGGTGGTACCAGGCGATGCCCAGCAGGAACGCCCCGGCGACGGCGAGGGCACCGAAGATGGTGTGCGGAACGGCGACGAGGGCGGTGTTGTTGGTGAAGACCGCCCAGGCGTCGGTCATCACCGGACGGCCGTCGATCATCTCTACTCCGACCGGGTGCTGCATCCAGCTGTTCGCCACAATGATGAAGTAGGCGGAGAAGACCGATCCGATCACGGCGATCCAGAGGCAGGCAAGGTGGACGGCCGGTTTGAGCTGCTTCCAGCCGAAGATCCAGAGGCCGAGGAACGTCGACTCCACGAAGAAGGCGAGCAGCGCTTCCATGGCCAGCGGCGCCCCGAACACGTCGCCCACGAAGCGGCTGTACTCGCTCCAGGCCATGCCGAACTGGAACTCCTGCACAATGCCGGTGGCGACGCCCATGATGAAGTTGATCAGGAAGAGCTTGCCCCAGAACTTGGTCATCCGGAGGTATTCCGGCTTGCCGGTGCGGTGCCACATCGTCTGGATCACGGCGACCACGAGGCCAAGGCCAATCGTGAGCGGCACCATCATGAAGTGGTAGACGGTGGTGATTCCGAATTGCCAGCGTGCGATTTCCAAGGCGTCCAAGGCAGTCCCTACTTTGCTAGGCGAGCAACTTCTACGTCCCGTAGAAAGATTCTTCTACCGAGTGTAGAACACTTTGAAGGTTCCCTGCACCCCAGAGTCCCACGGGGCGCTCCAGCCCGCAATGGAGGCGCCGCCGGCCACGACACCTCACCTGCTGGCGCCCTCCAACCTCTACGCCCCGGGGCGTAGTCGGGCTGCGGCCCGGCCGCGGCCCCGGTGCGCGACACGCCCGGGCCGCGCAGTTCTACTTCATGTAGAAACTATTCGCAAAACACGGTAAATTTAAGACTGAAGTATTCACTTACCGCCCCGGCAGAGTCGATTCGCCGGAGCGGCACTCACGAAGGACGTACGGAATGGCAAGTCTCGGTGAACTGGAACGGGCAGTGATGGATCTGCTCTGGGCAGGCCATGAGGCTGCCACGGCGAACACACTGCGTGATCTGCTCGCCCAGAGTACGCGTGCGGAAAACGGCACCGCCGGGCATGTGGGCAAGGATCTCGCTGTCACGACAGTACTGACCGTACTCTCGCGCCTGGAGCGCAAGGGCCTCGTGGAGCGTGAGCGCGGCACCCGCCCGCACCGCTACCAGGCCGTCTCCAGCCGTGAAGACCACACCGCCGAGCTGATGCACGAGGTCCTGGGGTCCGCCCCGGACCGCGAGGCCGTGCTGGCCCGCTTTATTGGTTCCGTCACCGACACCGAGGCAGAAACGCTGCGCAAACTGCTGGGACTCAGCTAGCGCCCGATGTTCTGGACCTCATGGTTTCTGGCGGTCCTGGCGATAGTGCTGGCATGGCCGGTGCCTATCCTCCTTTCCCGCGCCCAGTGGCCTGCGCGTTCGCCGTTCACGGCCATGTTGCTCTGGCAGGCGATCGCCCTCGCCGGCGGGCTGTCCATGATCGGCGCCATGCTGGTGTACGGGCTGGAACCGGTCGGGGATAACCTGTTGGCCGGCCTCAGGGCCCTGGCCGGGATGGTCTTCAATAATGCGCCCACCACGGCGCTGGGCTTCTGGCACATCTTCGCCCTCTCGGCCGCTGCACTCCTGACAGCCCACTTGGTGTTCACCCTGCTGCTGACGTACTACAAGATCCAGCGCCAGCGGAGGCGGCACCGCGAGCTGCTGGCACTGCTCGCATCCCCGTCCGCTGACGGCCCGCGGACCATGGTGATCAACGTCGACTCCCCCGTCGCGTACTGCCTGCCGGGTGGTGCCCGTTCGGTCACGGTGCTCTCCGACGGGCTGATGGCGGCCCTGGAACCCGCCGAACTCCGTGCGGTCCTGAACCATGAAAACGCCCACCTGGACCAGCGCCACCATCTGCTGCTCTGGGCCTTTGCGGCGTGGCGCCAGGCGCTGCCGTGGCTGCCCACCACACGCCTGGCCCAGGAAGCCGTCAGCTCGCTGATCGAGATGCTCGCCGACGACGTCGCGCTGAAGACCGAGAGCAAGGCCACCCTGATCAAGGCGATCGCGATTGTGGCCAGCGGCTCCCCCGGTGCCCCGGATGCCCGGATGGCGTTCGGCGGACCGGAACTGTCCGACGTCGAGCCCGGCCAGCCCGGTGCCACCGGCGGCGCGGGTTCGGCGCGGACGACGGCGTCCCGCGTCAGCCGCCTGCTCTCCCCGCAGCCACCGCTGCCGGAACCCGTGCGCGTCGCCGTGCTGGCTGCCTGCCTGCTGCTGCTGGCCGTTCCAACGGCCCTGCTGATCGTTCCAGGCTTACTCGGCTGACACCTGCGGCGACCACCTTCGGAGCCTAAGCGCGCAGGAGCCGGGCCGCCCCGCCCGAGGGCGGAGCGGCCCGGCACCCATTGCACTGTTGCGGCGCGGCGGCTACTTAAGCAGCTTGTTGGCCTTGTATTCGAGGTCCACGTTGCCGGTTCCGCTGCCCTTTGCGGTGCCGTTGACCGCCGAGGTGGTCATTCCAAAGGTGAGGGTGGAGTGGGCGACCGCGTCCGCCATTTCCTCAAGCACTCCGAGGTCGATGTTCTCGATGTCGTCGCAGGCCGCGTGGTAGCACGGGTCCAGCGGGGCACCCGCTTCGCCGCCAAAAATGGCCGCCTCCGCCGCGGTCTTCAGGTCCTCCGCACCGGTGAACAAACCGCCGGCAGGGATGCCGTTGGTGATGAACCCGAAGTAGTCGGACCGTCCGTCGAAGGCCGTGGGGGCAACCGGCAGATTCTGGGACTTGAAGTAGTCCAGGAAGACCTTCTCCACCAAAGCCGAGCCGTTGGGACCCTTCTCGCCGAACGCCGAGCCGTCGCCGTCGTAGACGTAGCGGACGAAGTTGGGCGAGCCGACCATGTCGAAGTTGAGGTTGACGGCATGGTCCTTGAGCTGGCGGGCCGTCAGCTGGGAGACGTAATACTCCGAACCGATCAGCCCGTCCTCTTCCCCGCCCCAGAACGCGAAGCGGATCCGGTTGGTCGGCTTGGCATCCAATTCGGCCAGCTGAATGGCGGTCTCCAGGATCGCGGCCGATCCTGAGCCGTTGTCGTTGATGCCGGGGCCTTCGGACACGGAGTCCAGGTGCGCGCCCACCACGACGGTGCGGTCGGCACGCCCGCCGGTGTCAGCCAGGATGTTGAAGGAGTCGATCCGGCTCACCCCGGCATCGACCGCGAGGCGCATCTCAACGCCGCTGAGCCCGGCGAGTTCGACTCCCGTGGCGTAGCTGGTGCTCACGACGGGGATTGCTGCCTGCGGCAGGTCCAGTGTGCCGCCGAACAGACTGAGTCTGTCATCCCCCGGGACGACGTTGCCCTGGTTGAAGATGATGACGCCGGAGGCCCCGGCCGCGGCGGCGTTGTCCGCCTTGATCCGGAAGGTGCAGGTGCCGCGCTGGATGAGGGCGATGTTTCCCGCCGGGAAATTGGCGAAGTCGCCCGCTTCGCAGCCGCTGGTGGAGGCTCGATCGCCGGCCAGGTTGAGGTCGACGGCGGTCAGGTCGGCCGTGACGTCGCCCGCGCCCGAGTAGGACATGTCCAGGAAGTCGGTTCCATGGGTGTACGTCTCCGGGTTCGGTGAGACGCGCTCCAGTGACGCCGACGTAAAGTCGTAGCGGTCGTAGCTGAAGGGTTGGCGGACAGGTTTGTAGCCCGCGGCGTGGAGGGTGTCGTAAATGTAGTCGAGCGAGGCCGCGTAGCCCGGACTGTCGGCCGCGCGGTTGCCGCCATTGGCATCCGCGATCTCCTGCAGGGCTTCGAGGTGGTTCATGATATTTTCTGCGGAAACCGCGGAGCGCAGGGCGCCCGAGCTGGTTCCGGTTGCTGCAATGGCCGGCGGCGCGAAGCTGACCGCCAGTCCGATCGTGGCGGCGATGGCCGCGCGCTGGATATTCCGAGTTTGCCTCATAGGGGTCTCCTGGATTGCTGCGGAATCCGGCCCCGGGCGTCGTTGCCCGGAGCCGTGAGACGACACTATCGGATGGAGGCATACCCGGTTAGAGGGTATTTCGGCACTGGCGCCGATCCGAACAGGTCCGGAAAATGCGCCCATTTGTCGGCCCCGGCACGGTGTCAGGCGTCGATGCGTTCCCGGTCCAGACTCGCCGCCCCGGCGATGATGAAGTCCTTGCGGGGCGCGACATCCGAGCCCATCAGCAGGTCAAAAGTCTCCTCGGCCTGCTTGGCGTTGTCGATGCCGACCTTGCGCAGGGTGCGGTGCCGCGGGTCCATGGTGGTCTCGGCCAGCTGCTCCGCGTCCATCTCGCCCAGGCCCTTGTAGCGCTGGATCGGTTCCTTGTACCGCTTGCCCTCCTTGGCGAGCCGCGCCAGCAGCACATGGAGTTCCGCTTCCGAATAGGTGTAGATCATCTCGTTGGCCTTCTGGCCGGCGTTGATGACCTCCACCCGGTGCAGCGGCGGGACCGCGGCGAAAACGCGTCCCTCCTCGATCATGGGCCGCATGTAGCGGAAAAACAGCGTCAGCAGGAGCGTGCGGATGTGGGCGCCGTCGACGTCGGCGTCGGTCATCAGGATGACCTTTCCGTACCGGGCCGCGCTGATGTCGAAGCTCCGGCCGGACCCTGCCCCGACCACCTGGATGAGGGCAGCGCATTCGGCGTTGGAGAGCATGTCGCCTACCGACGCCTTCTGGACGTTGAGGATCTTGCCGCGGATGGGCAGCAGTGCCTGGAAGTCGGAGGACCGCGCCAGCTTGGCCGTGCCGAGCGCGGAGTCACCTTCGACGATGAACAGCTCGGAGCGCGCGACGTCGTCCGTGCGGCAGTCCGCGAGCTTGGTGGGCATCGAGGAGGTCTCGAGGGCGTTCTTGCGGCGCTGGGTTTCCTTGTGGACCCGGGCGGAGATGCGCGACTTCATCTCGCTGACGACCTTTTCCAGCAGCAGCGCCGACTGGGCTTTGTCGTTGCGGTTGGATGAGGTCAGCTTGGCGTTGATCTCCTGTTCCACCACCTTGGCCACGATGGCCCGCACGGCGGAGGTGCCCAGGATTTCCTTGGTCTGGCCCTCGAACTGCGGCTCGGCGAGCCTGACCGTCAGGACTGCGGTGAGCCCGGCGAAGATGTCGTCCTTTTCGATCTTGTCGTTGCCGGCCTTGAGCTTGCGGGCGTTGGTTTCGACCGCTTTGCGGAAGGTCTTCAGGAGCGCCTGTTCAAAGCCGGACTGGTGGGTTCCGCCCTTGGGTGTGGAGATGATGTTGACGAAGGTGCGCACGGTGCTGTCGTAGCCGATGCCCCAGCGGAGGGCGACGTCCACCTCGCAGTCCCGCTCGACTTCGGTCAGGTGGCTGTGGCCCTTGTCGTCCAGGACCGGCACGGTTTCCTTGAACTTGCCGGCGCCGTGAAGCCGCCAGATGTCCGTGACGGCGGGGTCGGCGGCGAGAAACTCGACAAACTCGGAGATGCCGCCGTCGTGGTGGAACACTTCCTCGTGCGGGCCGGACTCGCCCGGGGTGCCGGGGAGCTTGCGCTCGTCCCGGACGGTGAGTTTCAGGCCCGGGACCAGGAATGAGGTCTGCCGGGCGCGGGCGGCGAGCTCGTCGTAGGAGAACTTGGCGTCCGGGGTGAAGATCTGCCGGTCGGCCCAGTAGCGGATCCGGGTGCCGGTGACGCCGCGCTTGGCCTTGCCCACGACATCCAGGACGGAGCCGTCGATGAAGGGCGAGAAGACCGACGCCGGGTCCGGCCGGCTGCCGGTGTCCTTGAAGCGGCCGGGCTCGCCGCGGCGGAAGCACATCCGGTAGGTCTTGCCGCCGCGGTCGACTTCGACGTCGAGACGGGCTGACAGCGCGTTCACGACGGAGGCGCCGACGCCGTGCAGGCCGCCCGAGGCGGTATAGGAGCCCCCGCCGAATTTGCCGCCGGCGTGGAGTTTGGTGAAGACGACCTCGACGCCGCTCAGCCCGGTTTTCGGTTCGATGTCCACCGGGACGCCGCGGCCGTCGTCGTGGATCTCCACCGAGTTGTCCGCGTGCAGGATGATTTTGATGTCATGGCCGAAACCGGCGAGGGCCTCGTCCACGGAGTTGTCGATGATTTCCCAGAGGCAGTGCATGAGTCCGCGGGAGTCGGTGGAACCGATGTACATGCCCGGGCGCTTACGGACGGCTTCGAGGCCTTCCAGCACGGAGAGATGCCGGGCGGTGTAATCAGAACTTGGTGCCACGGGGCGGAAACTCCTTCAGGAACGGGGCCGTCGCTACTGGACGGGCAATGCTGTTTGGCGCTCTTCCTAGGGTAGTCGGACTGCCGGCGTGCGGCGTGCTGCCACTCCCCGGCGGCTCTACGCGCCGGAACCCGTTACCGAGACGTGATACGCGTACAGCGAAAGTGGGCCATCCCAGCCATGGTTTCGCTGCGAATGCTGGTTATATAGGTATACCGATCTACCAAGGAGGCCGAACATGACAACAGCAGTTGCGGACCGCACACTCACCACCGTCGACCGGTGCGATCGTTGCGGAGCACAGGCGTATGTCCGGGTTGTTCTCGGCGCCTCCGGAGGTGAGCTTCTTTTCTGCGGCCACCACGCCCGCGCCGTAGAACCGACGCTCCGGCCGCTGAGCTCCGACTGGCACGACGAGACGGCTCGTCTTCACGAGAAGCCGCCGGTCCCGGTCGACTAGAGTCCGGTCGCTAAGACCACATGAGAAAGAGCCCTTCCGATTCCGGAGGGGCTCTTTCCGCGTTAACTGAACTATGAAACAAGCAACGCGGGGTCACCTCCGGCCCATTCCTCCGGGGAAGACGGGCGGGAGGTGGCCCCGCGTCGTTTGGTGCGTGCCTAGTCCAGGTAGTCCCGGAGGACCTGGGACCGCGACGGGTGCCGCAGCTTGGACATGGTCTTGGATTCGATCTGGCGGATGCGCTCACGCGTGACGCCGTAGACCTTGCCGATTTCGTCTAAAGTCTTCGGCTGTCCGTCGGTGAGGCCGAATCGCATCGCGACCACACCGGCTTCCCGTTCGGAGAGGGTGTCCAGCACCGAGTGCAGCTGTTCCTGCAGCAGGGTGAAGCTCACGGCGTCGGCCGGGACCACGGCCTCGGAGTCCTCGATGAGGTCACCGAATTCCGAGTCGCCGTCCTCGCCCAACGGGGTGTGCAGGGAGATCGGCTCGCGGCCGTACTTCTGTACTTCGACGACCTTTTCGGGGGTCATGTCCAGTTCGAGGGCCAGCTCTTCCGGCGTGGGCTCGCGGCCGAGGTCCTGCAGCATCTGGCGCTGCACGCGGGCCAGCTTGTTGATGACTTCCACCATGTGCACCGGGATGCGGATGGTGCGGGCCTGGTCGGCCATGGCGCGGGTGATTGCCTGGCGGATCCACCAAGTGGCGTACGTGGAGAACTTGAAGCCCTTGGTGTAGTCGAACTTCTCCACCGCGCGGATCAGGCCCAGGTTACCTTCCTGGATCAGGTCCAGGAAGAGCATGCCGCGGCCGGTGTAACGCTTGGCCAGCGAGACGACGAGGCGGAGGTTAGCCTCCAGCAGGTGGTTCTTGGCACGCTTGCCGTCATGGATGACGAATTCGAGCTCGCGCTTGAGCTTCGGATCCATGGACCCGTCGTCGGCCGCGATCTTTTCCTCGGCAAAGAGTCCGGCCTCGATACGCAGGGCGAGGTCGACTTCCTGCTCGGCGTTCAGCAGGGCTACCTTGCCGATCTGCTTCAGGTAGTCCTTGACGGGGTCCGCGGTGGCGCCGGCGGACATGACCTGCTGCACGGGGGCGTCGTCGTCGTCGGCGTCTGAGTAGACGAAGCCGGTGCCGGTGGCGCCGGCGGCGGCCTTGGCCGGGACCTCCTCGCCGTCTTCACCGATCTCAACGGCGTCGACCACAACGTCGTCGAGGTCAACCTCGACGTCGTCATCGGCGTCGTCGTCACCGTTGGCGGCTTTGCCGGCTGCCTGTGCAGCGGCCTTAGCGCCGGGCTTGGGCCCGCGCTTCTTGGGTTCAGGCTTGGCGACTGCCGACGCGGTGCCGTCACCGTCGGCCAAGGCAGCGTCTTTGACAGCCTTGTTGGCTGCGCGCGTGGCAGCGCGCTTGGCGCTCGTCGCCGCCTTCTTCTCCTCGGGGGACAATACGGCCTGGTCGGCGGGTTCCTTCTTCGCGGAAGACGGGGTCACAGAAAACCTTTCTAGCGGCGGTCTGTGGAATCACCATACGGGCAACACCACTATGACCCTGTCAAGTCCGTGTTTCACATCAGGTGCAATCACGACCAGCAGAGCCACTAAGTAGAACTCCTGGGGCGACCGTAATGTTCCCTGTTTCCAAGGTCTAGTACGAGCACTTAATACACGGACCCAACCGGGTCTCGGCAACCATTGTCTCACGATTTTCTGAATCGACACCGATCGTCGGCGCGGGGGCGCAATATCCTGCCACGTTCGCCGCGACCCCTCAGGGTCCGGGACGGCGCGGCCCGCCCTCGGCTGCCGGGGTACCACGCCGGGCGTACCTCACTGCACGATGGCTTCCGTCAGGCCACGTCCGGTTTGAACCTTTGCCAGGCCGTCTCCCTCCTGCCCGCCCAGCCGCAGAGCGTCCCGCGGCCTGCCAGCTCGTCCAGCAGTGCAGCCAGGCGGTAGCCCGGGTGTTCCTGGTCCGCGCGGCTGAACAACGCATGGGCGTAGGACCCCTTGCCCCGGCACCATTCAATCCAGCCCCGACCGGTCAGTGCGGCGGCTCCTGCCTCGCCGCCGGCCGTACCCAGTTGCTCGAGAATCCGCTCCAGGCTTGCCATCCTGGTCCAGTCGGGCACCGGTGGCGCCAGACCCAGCAGCACTTCCCCGTAGCCTGCCACCTCCGGCGGCGGTTGCTTCACAAAGGCGCTTCCGCGCCCGGCACCCCGGGGGCGTGGCTCCCGTGGCGGGAATCCGTCCAGCGGCGGCAACGGAACAGGCGCCCGCGCCGCCGGGCCGGATCCTGGCAGCGAGCCGCCCCGCCCGGCGTCGGGCGTCCCGGCGCCCGGTGTGTTGGAGTCCCCCGCACCCGCGTCGGAGGAACGGGAGTCCCGTGCGCCCGCATCCGGTGCACGCGCGCCCGAGGCACCCGCATTCGATACCCCGGGGCCCGAGGCGAAAGTATTCGATGCCCCCGTGCCCGGTGCACCATCGTCGAAAACACCGAACTCCTCGGCGCCGCGCTTGGCGGCCTCCGGCCCGGCGGCAGCCATCACCAAGATGGCGTCGCGCCAGGGCAGAACGCAGAGGGAGGCCCTCAGGTAGCCGGTGAGCGCTGCCGGTAGTTTCGGCAGCGGCGCGGCGGCGTTCAGCACCCGCGACCACACGTCCAGGACCTGGCCGAACTGCACGCTGTCCCGGGCTCGGGCCGAGAACAGCTCCGCCCAGTCCCGTTGGGCGTTCAACACGGCGGGATCCGCCGCCGGTGACATAGGGGGATCGGCACCCGGGGCCGCGCCGACGGTACTGCCCCGGAAGACCATCTCGGCGTTGAGGCGGCTGTTCCGGATTTCTTCCACGGGCCGGCCCGGAGGCGCGCAGCACGACGGGTCGAGGCAGTAGGCATTGCGCCAGTAGTCGGCGCCAACGACCCAGGCGTCCCGGACCGGCAGGCCGGCGTCGTCCAGTGCCTGTTCGAGCTCCGTCAGGAGGTTCGTCCACGGCGCGCCCGCCGCGTCGGTTTCGGTGAAGAAGGCCAGCAGTGAGCCGTCCGCTTCGTTGTCGGCCTCCAAATAGGACGCCACGGTACGCGCGAAACCTGCCGGTCCGGCAGGACCATACGTCCCGGGCGTATCAGCGCCGGGAAGGTCCACCCGCAGGGTGGCTCCGAGCCGCTTCCCCTGCATGGTCATGGCCACGAGGCTGCTGGACGGCCAGTAGCCAAGGGAGTGCGGTATAAACCCGAGGATGTCCTCCGGGCCCGTGATTCTCAGGTGATCTTGAGCTGTCATAAAGCCAGCTTGGCCGGGCCGGCGGACCCCCGTTAGTGGCCGCGTGTCCTATGTGGATAACCAGGATCAATAGCCGGGGTGGACAAACCAGGGTGGCCCCCTCGGGACAACGCTCCGAGGCACCGCCGCGTCACGAGGCAAGGCCCTGTCCCGCGGTCAGGGCGTCCGCCGTAAGGGCGTCCCGCGGTCAGGGCGTCCGGCGCCGCTCCGCACTGAGCCGGCGCTGTTCGGCGAGGGCCGCCAGCAGCGGAGGCACCACCACGCCCTGGGCAGCCATCTGCCGCCTCACTTTCCGCCGGATGACAAGGATGGCTCCGGCCCCTCCTCCCAGCAGGAGGAACTGCACGCTGAGGGCGATCCGGAACGGCTCGAGCCCGTACAGCTCGCCCCGGGAGAATCCGGTGGCATACAAGACATCGAGGACCAGTCCGATCAGGTAGATGGCCATCAGGGCGGCGATGAAGCCTCCCACGTTGACGATCCCGGTGGCGGTGCCGATGCGGTGCGCCGGGTTGAAGGTGCGGGCGAAATCGAAGCCGATCATGGAACCGGGGCCGCCGATGGCGAGCACCACCACCAGCCCGGCCAGCAGCCACAGCGGGGAACGTCCCGGGATGAGCAGGACTGCCGCCCACGCCACGGCAGTGGCCCCGGAGATCAGGAGCACCATGGTGGACCGGCGCAGCGGGTGCCGCGCAACGAAGCTGCCCATCAGCGGCCCGGCGGCGATGGCGGCGGCCACGTACAGCGTCATCAGCCCCGACACCGTGGGGGTGTCCAGGCCCTGCGCCGAGATCAGGAACGGGTAGCCCCAGGTCATCGCGAAAACGGTGCCGCTGAACTGGACGGTGAAGTGGCTCCAGAGTCCCAGCCGTGTTCCCGGCTGGCGCCAGGCGTGGGACAGCGAGACCCCGGTGGCGCGCAGCCCGCTGGACGGTTCCGGCACGGGGTGCCCCGGCGGGTGGTCCTGGAGCAGGACCAGCACGAGCACCAGGGCCAGGGCCGACATGCCCGCCAGCGTCAGGAAGGCGGGGGTCCAGCCGGCGAGGTGCAGGATCATGGCGAACGGGACCACACTGAAGAGCTGGCCCAGCTGGCCGGACATGCCGGTCAGCTGGGTGAGCAGCGGAACCCGGGCGGCGGCGAACCAGATCGGGAGCAGCCGGATGACGGAGATGAAGGTCATTGCGTCCCCGGCTCCCACCAGCACGCGGCCCAGCACACCGCCGGGGATGTTTTCGGCGAACGCCAGCTGAAGCTGTCCCAGCCCCATCAGCAGGGCGCCGCCGGCGATCATGGCCCGCGAACCGAAGCGGTCCACAAGGATGCCGACGGGAATCTGCAGGACAGCGTAGACGAGCAGCTGCAGCACAGTGAAGAAGGAGATTTCGGCCGCACTGGCCTGGAAACGTTCCGTGGCTTCCAGGCCCACGACGCCAAACGACGTCCGCTGGCTGACAGCCACGAGATACGCGAAGACCCCGATGATCCAGATCAGCCAGGCGCGGGGTGCAGTCACTCCCCTATTATGCCCAGCGGGTCCAAAAAATAGTATTTATTCGCCGGGTTCTTTACGGGCGAGGTACGCCTCAACGGCGGCGCCGAGGGCATCGGCGTTGGGCAGCTGGTCGTTCTCGTCGGCGAGCAGGGAACGCCGGACTGTTCCTTCCGCATTCTCGTCGTACCGGGTTTCGAGCCGCGAGACCACCTGCTGCACGTCCTCCGACGCGTCAATCTGCTCGGCGATCTGGCGTCCGACGTCCCGGCCGGCTTCGCGGAGCCGGTCAGTGGGGAGCATCAGCGAGGTTGCCGCCCCGAGGTATTCCAGGCCGGCGACGGCGGCAGTGGGGTATTCGGCCTCGGCCAGGTAATGCGGAACATGCATGACATAGCCGGCGACGTTGCGCCCGGCATCCGTCAGCCGCAGCTCAAGGATGTGCCCGACGGCGGCGGGAACCTCAACGGTGGGCCGCCAGACGGAAATGCCTTCGATGAGGTCCGGCCTGTTGCCGTGCACCGTCACGCCCACCGGACGGGTGTGCGGCACGGGCATGGGGATCGAATGGATCCAGGTGACGAGGTTGACGTCCAGTTCCTCGACGATCCCGACGACGGCGCGCGCGAACCGCTCCCATTGCAGGTCCGGTTCGAATCCGGCCAGGAGCAGGAACGGGCTGCCAAGCCCGTCAACCAGCCGGTACAGTGCCAGTTCCGGCGCCTGGTAGTCCTGCAGGTGGTCCTCGACGAAGCTGATCTGGGGTCGCCGGGTCCGGTAGTCCATCAGCTGGTCGGCGTCGAACTCGGCCACCATCTCGGCATCCAGGGTGTCCAGCAGTTCGGCGGTGATCTGCTTGACGACGTGGCCCGCATCGGCAAACCCGGTAAATCCCATGACGAGGTTCAGTCCGCGCAGTTCGGGGCTGTGGAACAGCGCGTCATCACGCAGGTAAAGCGATTCGGGGTCCAGCAAGGAGCCGGAAATCCGTTCAATCACGGCATGTTCCTTTCGTCGTAGTCAGTGGGAGCGGCCGGAAGGCCCTGCGGGCGGCGGCGCTGTTACCGTCTACAACACGCTGCGGTGCGGGCGCATTCCTGATCGGGGTGTGCTCCAGCTCTCATTCAATTGAACACCCGCGCCGGGGAGAGACTACGATCGGAGCTGGCCTTATGACGGCTTGAAGACACATGGGTTACGTCTCAATCCGACAGTGGCCTGGATTCCATGGCAGGGCGCCGAACATGCAGTTCCTGCCGCAAAAACTCAGAGAATTGAGGACTGTCCTCGTGGTCAAGAACACCGAAGTGAAACTTAGTGCAATCGCTGGGGATCTGAAGAAGTCCCCCAGCGACGCCCTCGTCATCGGCGTGGGGCAGGGCACGGACGGGCCCGTCCTGCTCAGCAACCCCCTGACGGCCAAGGCCGCCGAGGCCCTCGCGGAATCACTCAGTGTTCTTGGCATCACCGGCGCAGCCGACCAGGCCCACCGCCTCCCGGGCCTGGCCGAAGCCGGGGCGAAGGTGCTGGTGCTCGCCGGTGTCGGCAAGGTAACCGCCACGCAGCCGCTCACCGAAGAGGCCCTCCGCCGCGCCGCCGGCTCGGCCGTCCGCCAACTGGCCGGCGTCGGAACCGTCGCCCTGGCCCTCCCGACGTCGTCACTCGGCGACGTCGCCGCCGTCGCTGAGGGCGCTGCAATGGGCGCGTACTCGTTCACCGAGTACCGCTCCTCCAAGGACGGGCTCAAGGACCCGGTGAAGAACGTCGTGATCGTCACGGACTTCGCCGTGGACAAGGGCCTCAAGACGGTCCTGGACCGCGCCGCGCTCATCGGCAAGGCCGTGAACGCCACCCGCTCGCTGGTTAACCAGCCGCCGAGCCACCTCTACCCCGAGTCCTTCGCGGAGGCGGCCAAGGAACTGTCCAAGGGCCTGCCCGTGAAGGTAACCGTCTGGGACGAGAAGCGCCTGGAGAAGGAAGGCTTCGGCGGCATCCTCGGCGTCGGCAAGGGCTCCACCCGGCAGCCGCGCCTGGTCAAGGTCGAATATTCCCCGGCCAGGGCCACCGCCAAGATCGCCCTCGTTGGCAAGGGCATCACCTTCGACACCGGCGGCATCTCGCTCAAGCCGCACCTGGGCATGGGCGACATGAAGTCGGACATGGCGGGCGCCGCCGTCGTCCTCAACACCGTGCTGGCCCTCGCCGGTCTGGGCCTGCCCGTCAAGGCCACCGCCTGGCTGTGCATCGCGGAGAACATGCCGTCCGGCGCCGCCCAGCGTCCCGCCGACGTGATGACCATCTTCGGCGGCAAGACCGTCGAGGTCCTGAACACCGACGCCGAAGGCCGGCTGGTCATGGCCGACGGCATCGTGGCCGCGAGCCAGGAGTACCCGGACGCCATCATCGATGTCGCCACCCTCACCGGCGCGCAGCTGATCGCCCTCGGCGACCGCACCGCCGGTGTGATGGGCTCCGACTCCGTCACCGGCCCGCTCAAGGCCGCCGCCGACCGCGCCGGCGAGCTGGTCTGGCCGATGCCGCTCCCCGAGGAGCTGCGCCCCAGCCTCGACTCACAGGTCGCGGATATCGCCAACATCGGCGAACGCCACGGCGGCATGATGACGGCGGCCGTCTTCCTGCGCGAATTCGTTGGCAAGGGCAAGGACGGCGAGCAGATCCCCTGGGCGCACATCGACATCGCGGGCCCGTCCTTCAACAACGGCAGCCCCTACGGCTACAACCACAAGCAGGGCACCGGCTGCACCGTGCGCACGCTGGTGGCCTATGTCGAGGACATCCTGGCCAAAACCGCCTAAAGGGAATCTTCCGGCGCTCCACGCGGCTTTGTGGCCGGGGCTGATCCCCCGGCCACAAAGGCGCGTGACACTGGACACAAGCGCTCCACAAACGCCACGGCAAGGTGGAGCATGTATTAGTGGTTCGCTAAGGTGAACACCGGTAGTCACAAATGAAAGGGAGCTCGCCTGCTGGCATAATCACGGCAGGGAAGTTCCAAGACCAGATGATGCGTACTCTCGTGTCATCGTTCACGCGAGGGAGCGTTTTAGTGGCCGATCAGGCAACTGCGCAAGAATTCGACATCCTGGTACTCGGCGGCGGCAGCGGCGGCTACGCCACCGCCCTGCGTGCCGTTCAGCTCGGCCTCACCGTCGGCCTGATCGAAAAGGGCAAACTCGGCGGTACGTGCCTGCACAACGGCTGTATCCCCACCAAGGCCCTCCTGCACTCCGCAGAACTGGCCGACCACGCCCGTGACTCGGCGAAGTACGGCGTCAACGTCACCCTCGACAGCATCGACATCACCGCTGTCAACGCCTACAAAGACGGCATCATCGCCGGCAAGTTCAAGGGCCTGCAGGGCCTCATCAAGGGCAAAAAGGGCATCACCGTCATCGAGGGTGAAGGCAAGCTCCAGGGCACCGACACCATCGTCGTGAACGGCACCGCGTACAAGGGCAAGAACATCGTCCTCGCGACCGGTTCCTACTCCCGCACCCTGCCGGGCCTCGAAATCGGCGGCAAGGTCATCACCTCCGATGAAGCCCTCACCATGGATTTCATCCCCAAGAGCGCGATCATTCTGGGCGGCGGCGTGATCGGCGTCGAGTTCGCCTCCGTCTGGAAGTCCTTCGGCGTCGACGTCACCGTCATCGAGGGCCTGCCGTCGCTGGTCCCGAACGAGGACGCCACGATCGTCAAGGCCTTTGAACGTGCCTTCAAGAAGCGCGGCATCAAGTTCTCCACCGGCACCTTCTTCCAGGGCGTCGAGCAGAACAACGACGGCGTCAAGGTCACCCTCGTGGACGGCAAGACCTTCGAAGCCGACCTGATGCTCGTCGCCGTCGGCCGTGGCCCGGTCACGGCCAACCTCGGGTACGAGGAGGCCGGCCTGACCATTGACCGCGGCTTCGTCATCACGAACGAGCGCCTGCACACCGGCGTCGGCAACGTCTACGCCGTGGGCGACATCGTCCCGGGCGTCCAGCTGGCCCACCGCGGCTACCAGCAGGGCATCTTCGTCGCCGAAGAGATCGCCGGCCTGAAGCCGGTTGTGGTCGAGGACGTCAACATCCCCAAGGTCACCTACTCCGAGCCCGAGATCGCTACGGTCGGCTACACGGAGAAGGCCGCCAAAGCCAAGTTCGGCGACGACCAGGTCCAGACCCAGGAATACAACCTCGCCGGCAACGGCAAGAGCTCCATCCTGGGCACGTCCGGCCTGGTCAAGCTGGTCCGCCAGAAGGACGGCCCCGTCGTCGGCGTCCACATGATCGGCGCCCGCATGGGCGAGCAGATTGGTGAAGCCCAGCTGATCGTGAACTGGGAAGCGTACCCGGAGGACGTGGCCCAGCTGGTCCACGCACACCCGACCCAGAACGAGTCGCTGGGCGAGGCCCACCTGGCCCTGGCCGGCAAGCCCCTTCACGGCTAGCAGTTCCGCCCGCACCACCGCAAGACCACAGGGCGTAGTGCACCCGGCCCCAAAAGCCGGGTGCACTAAGCTCGACCAAGGCAGCAATCATCCGCACCAAAGATCAATAAGGAGAACGGGGACGACATGTCTGAATCCGTTAACTTGCCCGCCCTCGGTGAGAGTGTCACCGAAGGAACCGTCACCCGCTGGCTCAAGCAAGTAGGTGACCGGGTAGAGGTGGACGAGCCGCTGCTCGAGGTTTCCACCGACAAAGTCGACACTGAGATCCCCTCTCCGATCGCCGGCGTGATCGAGGAAATCCTCGTGGCCGAAGACGAGACCGCCGAAGTTGGCGCACCGCTCGTGCGCATCGGCGACGGCTCCGGTTCCGCAGGCTCGGGCGAAGCCGCCCCGGCCGAGGAAGCACCGGCCGCCGCGGAAGCACCCGCCGAAGCACCGGCCGCCGAGGCGCCCGCCGAAGCTGAAGCACCCGCCGAAGCGGAGGCACCGGCCGCCGAGGCTGCCGCCCCCGCAGGCGAAGGCCACGAAGTCACGCTCCCCGCCTTGGGCGAGAGCGTCACCGAAGGTACCGTCACGCGCTGGCTCAAGAGCATTGGCGACACCGTCGAGGTCGACGAGCCGCTGCTTGAGGTCTCCACCGACAAGGTCGACACCGAGATCCCGTCCCCGGTCGCCGGCACCCTGCAGGAAATCCGCGTCGCCGAGGACGAAACGGCCGAGGTCGGTTCCGTCCTCGCCGTGATCGGTTCCGGCGCCGCCGCTCCCGCCGCGGCACCTTCCTCGGAAGCTCCGAAAGAAGCAGCAGCCCCTAAAGAAGCGGCAGCTCCGAAGGAAGAGGCTCCCAAGCAGGAAGCCGCTCCGGCTGAAGCACCGAAGCAGGAAGCTCCCAAGGAAGCCCCCGCCGCCCCGGCCAAGGAAGCAGCGCCCGCCGCTCCCGCAGCACCGGCCAAGGAAGCAGCCCCGGCAGCTTCTGCGGCGGAGTCCGGCTACGTGACCCCGCTGGTTCGCAAGCTCGCCAACCAGCAGGGTGTGGACATCTCCTCCCTCAGCGGCACCGGAGTCGGCGGCCGCATCCGCAAGCAGGACGTGCTGGCAGCAGCTGAAGCCAAGGCAGCCCCGGCTCCCGCCGCTGCTGCACCGGCAGCTTCCGGTACTCCGGCGGCGCGTCCGTCCGCCGATCAGTCCTCGCTGCGCGGTACTGTCCAGAAGGCGCCGCGGATCCGCCAGGTCATTGCCCGCCGCATGCGCGAGTCGCTGGACATCTCCACCCAGCTGACCCAGGTTCACGAGGTGGACATGACCAAGGTCGCCAAGTTGCGCGCCAAGGCCAAGAACTCCTTCCAGGCCCAGAACGGTTCCAAGCTGACCTTCCTGCCCTTCATCGCCAAGGCTGTTGCCGAGGCCCTGAAGCAGCACCCGAAGGTGAACGCCTCCTACGACGAGGACAAGCAGGAGATCACCTACCACAACGCCGAGCACCTGGCGATTGCGGTGGACACGGACAAGGGCCTGCTGGTTCCGGTCATCGCCGACGCCGGCAACCTGAATCTCGCCGGCCTGGCCGGCAAGATCGCCGACGTCGCAGGCCGCACCCGCGACGGCAAGATCGGCCCGGACGAGCTCTCCGGCGGAACCTTTAGCATCACCAACATCGGTTCCGTGGGCGCCCTGTTCGACACCCCGATCATCAACCAGCCGCAGGTTGCCATCCTCGGTACCGGCGCGATCGTCAAGCGGGCCGTTGTGGTCGCCGATGAGAACGGCGATGACTCGCTGGCCATCCGCTCCATGATGTACCTCTCCCTGACGTACGACCACCGGCTGGTGGACGGCGCCGACGCAGGACGCTTCCTGCAGACGCTGAAGGCACGCCTTGAGGAAGGCGCCTTCGAAGCCGACCTCGGACTGTAGGGTCCAATAGCACACCGACGGCGACGGCGGTGCGGGCTCCGGTGGGAAACCACCGGAGTGCCCGCGCCGCCGTCGCCGTTTTTGCTGTTCCGTCCCGGGACGGCGGGTCCTACTACAGTGCGTAGAAGGCTCTGGCTACACTGATGCCATGAACATCGTCTATAACATCATGGTTTTCCTGCACATCATCGGCGCCGCCATGATCGTGGGCATCTGGATCGTCCAGATGAAGAAGCCCACCGTCCACCCCCGCCAGTTCGACGGCGCTGCCCTGCAGCTCATCACCGGCATCGTCATGATGGGCCTGATCCCGGCCCTTGACATGGACGCCAACTACATGAAGCTCGGCATCAAGTTCGCGATCGCCGCCGTTGTGGCCGTGCTCGCGTTCATCGGCAGCCGCAAGTACAAGAAGGACGAGCCGGTCAGCAAGGGCCTCGCCCACAGCGTCGGCGGCCTGGCACTGCTGAACGTTGCCATCGCCACTCTCTGGCAGTAGTCCCCCGGAATATACGACGGCGGCGATGCAGAATTCGTTCCCCTCGGGATCCTGCATCACGTCCCAGTGGAAAGCGCCGATATCGTGGCCCTCCACAAAGACAGCACCGAGCGACTCCGCGAGAGCGCGCAGGGCCGTGGGATCGGGACCGTGGATGTCCAGGTGCAGGCGGCGCCTGCCCTCCGTAGGCCGTTCCACCTGCTGGAAGGCCAGCTGCGGCGCTCCCGGGCCGGCGGGCTGGAGCCAGACGAACTGCTCGAGGCGGGACGACACCGGAGTGCCCAGCAGTGCCGCCCAAAATTCCGCCAGGCGCCCGGCGTCCGCGGCGTTGACCATGATCGTCGCGATGCGCGCTGCGGGCGCGGCGCCGGGTTCAGTGATGTCCATGCCGACACTGTACGGATGCAGTGCCCTGGCGGCACTGAACGCGGGTCACAATCCACTGACAGCGGAACCCCCGTGCGTAGTCTGCATCGAATCCCTAGGATGGGACACGGCATGATCCGGCGCACCGCCGGATCGCGGATTCACCAATGACGAGGAGTGGACATGGCAGCTACACGCACCGCACACACTGTATGGAACGGCGACCTGATGACGGGCGCCGGCAACACCACGCTGGACAGCTCGGGCCTGGGCAACTTCGATGTCACCTGGAAGGCCCGCGCCGAGGCCTCCGAGGGCAAGACCAGCCCAGAAGAGCTCATCGCCGCGGCGCATTCGGCCTGCTTCTCCATGGCCTTCAGCCTCGCCGTCGCCCAGGCCGGCCACACGCCGGAGGAAGTCAACACCAAGGCCGATGTCACGTTCGTGCCCGGCACCGGCATCACGGACAGCCACCTGACGGTCAGCGCGCGGATCCCGGGGATCACGGAGGATGAATTCCAGCGGATCGCCGAGGAAGCCAAGGTGGGCTGCCCTGTCTCCGCCGCCCTCACCGGCATCAAGATCACTCTGGACGCCACCCTGGCCTCCTAGCGTTTGACGCGCCAACGGCGAAGGCCCCCGTTCCCTGGCCAGCAGGGAACGGGGGCCTTCGCCGTTGGTGGTTGCGCCCCGGCAGACGCCGCGGGCTAGCTGCCCGGCCGGCGGGCCGGCAGCGGGGCGGGCCGCACCACGCGGTAGCCCTCGCGCAGCGGCGGCCGGTCGGTGGGCAGCTCCTGGATCATTTCCTTGAGCGCACCGATACCGTATTCCAGTTGCGGGTCCATGCCGGCGGCGTAGGCGTGCGGCGGGAAGGTCACTTCGATGTCAGGAGCGACGCCGAAGTTCTCGACACCCCACCCCACACCGCCGGAGAACCATGTGGCGTAGCGCGGCTGGGTGACGCCCGTCCCGTCGGCCAGGGCGAAACGGTTGTCGATGCCGACCACACCGCCCCAGGTCCTGGTGCCGATGACGGGACCGATCCCCCGCAGCTTGGAGACCTGGGTGATGATGTCGCCGTCGGAGCCGGCGAATTCGTCGGTCAGGATGATGACGGGACCGCGCGGTGCGTGGTGCGGGTACGTGCGCGGCCGCTCCCCGCGCGGCATGCTCCAGCCGGTGACTTTACGGCCGATGAGCTCCGCGACGAGCTGGGAGGTGTGCCCGCCCCGGTTGCGGCGGACGTCGACGATCAGCCCGTCGAGTGCCGTTTCGGTGTCAAGGTCGCGGTGCAGCTGCGCCCAGCCGTTGGCCATCATGTCGGGAATGTGCAAGTAGCCGAAGGTCCCCTGCGAGGCCTGCCGGACGGTCCGCCGGTTCGCCGCCACCCATTCCTGGTACCGCAGACGCTCCTCGTCCTTGACCGGAACGACGGCGATACGGCGCTGTTGACCAGCCTGCCCCCGGTGGCCGGCGCCGTTGCGCAGGGTGAGTTCGACGGCGCGTCCCGCGGCACCGACCAGCTGCATGGCGGGGGTGCGCGCTTCGGTGAGCTCGACGCCGTCGATCGCCAGCAGCACGTCGCCTGGTTTCGCGTCGGCGCCCGGCCGGGTCAGCGGCGACGTGGCGAGCGGGTCGGAGGACTCCCCGGCAAGGATCCGGGTGATCTCCCAGCCCTCGCCGGTGAAGGCCAGATCGGCGCCGAGGCGGCCCTGGGAGTTGCTGCCGTTCTCGGTGACGGCGGCGGGACGGACATAGGCGTGCGAGGTGCCCAGTTCGCCGTGGAGCTCCCAGAGCAGGTCCACGAGGTCGTCGTGTGAGCCGAGGCGGTCCACGATCGGGCGGTACCGGGCGTGCACCGAATCCCAGTCCTGCCCGGCCATGTCTTCCGTCCAGAAGAAGTCGCGCTGGAGCCGCCAGGCTTCATCGAAGGCCTGGCCCCAAACGCTGAGCGGGTCGAGCTGCACGCGGATGCGGCCGAGGTCCACTTTGACCAGCTGCCCGGACTCCTCGTCGGCTTTGGCGGTGGCGGGTGAGACGCGGATCTGCTTGTCCTGCAGGATGACCACCTTCTCGCCGTCGCCGGAGAGACGGTAGCTGTCCAGGGTGTCCACGATGGTGGTGGTCTTGCGCCGGGCCAGGTCGAAGCGGACGAGGCACGGCGCCGCGTTCTTGTCCTCGAGGCTGGCGCGGCCCTCGCCGGTGACGCCGGAGAGTTCGCTGTCGAGCCAGAGCAGGGCCCCGGCGGTGGCGGTGAGGGCGGAGTAGTTTCCTTGCGGCACGGGAACGCTGATGACCCGGTTCGCCAGGCCGTCGGCGTCGACCCGGACCGCGGGAACCTGGTCCGCACCGGACGATCCTGCCGGCGCCTCGGCTGTCTCTACCTGCGCGTCTTCCTGCCGGGCGGCCGGCAGGTCGATGCTCGGACCGAAGGGCGAGGGGGTGTCCGCGGCGAGGGCCACGAGGTAGGGCTTGATCGGGCTCGGGAAGGACAGGTCGAAGGAGTGTCCGTCGTAGACCGGATCGAAGCTGCGGTTGGAGAGGAACGCGAGGAACTTGCCGTCGGGGGTAAACGACGGCGATTCGTCGCGGAAGCGTCCGTCGGTGACCTCGACGATGGTCCGCTTCCCGTCTGCTGCCGTGCCGGCGTCGTCCGCCTTGGTCATGCGCAGCCGGCTGCGGGAGCCGAAGGAGGTGACCGGCTCGGACCAGCCCAGCCAGGCCGAGTCCGGGGACCAGCTGAAGCCCTCGATGCTGCCCTCGCCGATGCTGCTGACGAGCGACAGGGTGCCGGTGCGGGTGTCGGCGAGGTAGATGTCGCCGAACGCGGTGCCGACGGCGAGCCAGTTGCCGTCCGGGCTGGCCTCCATGGCGCTGGCCCGGGTGGGCTTGGGGAATTCGATCCTGGTGGACCGGCGGGACTGGGCCTGCCGGGCTCCGGCATTGCCCTCTGCCGGGCCTGCCGGGCCGGCCGTGGCTGCGGTGCCAGAGGTGTCGGCTGTGACGCCGGTGACGGCATCGTCCGCGGGGTGGTGGTCCGGTCCGGCGGCGCTGGGCACCGGGACAGCGGTCACGGCGTCGGGCCGGGTGAGGGCTGCTGCCGAGACGGGGCTCGGCAGGGGCGTGCCGGCGTCGGAATCCTCCTGCGGCCGGGCGGAGTTCTGCTGCGCCGGAGCGGCCTGCTGGGCGCCGGACTGGCCGCCGGGCTGGTCGGTGGACTGGTCGGCGGACTTCTGGCCAGAGCCTGCATTTCCGGAACCTGTATGTCCGAAAATCGGGTTGCCGGCGATCTCCTTCAGGTACAGTGCCTCAACGCCGTCGTGATCTGCGACGTAGGCGATCCTGCCCTCGCCGAAGGGACGGGGCAGGCGGGCCCGGACGCCGGGTGTTGCTTCCAGGACCCGCGAGGGGCCGTCCTTGTGCCGCAGCCAGTGCAGTGTGCCGTGGGCTTCCACGGCACTGGAGCCGCCGGTGCGGTCCGGGACCACATCGCCCAGGTGCCGTGACGGCTTCAGCGGTGTCCCGCGGCGGGCCTGCGAGGCTGACCCCAGGGAAATCTCGAGTTTGACGGCGTCCGAGCCGAGGTCCGGCAGCATCCACAGCTCGCCGGCCGATTCGAAGACGACGCGCTTGCCGTCGGTGGCTGCATGGCGGACGTAGAAGTCCTCGTGGTCCGTGTGGCGGCGCAGATCAGAGCCGTTGGGCAACACGGAATAGAGGTTCCCGTAGCCCTCGTGGTCGGAGAGGAAGGCGATCCGTCCGTCGACCCACATCGGGTCGGTCAGGTTGCCGTCCAGCTCGGCGGCGAGGCGTTCGAACTCGCCGTTTCCGTCGCCGTCGATCCAGAGCTTGCCGGCGGCGCCGCCCCGGTAACGCTTCCACCAGGCGGGCTCGCGGGAAAGCACGCTGGCCAGGACAACGGGCCGCTCGTCGCCGATTACGGGTCCGAACGCGACGGATTCCACCGGACCCAGCGGCAGCTCGGTGGCCCAGCCGCCCCCGAGGGGCAGGCTGTAGGCGTGCGTGAGGCGGCTGTCAGCCTGGCGGAAGGCGCTCGTGACCAGGACATCGCCGTCGGGGGTAAAGCCCTTGACCTTGGTGGTGGCGTGGCCGAAGTAGCTTAGCTGGCGGTAGCCGCCGCCGTCGACGTCCGCGGTGACAACCTCCGGTGCCGTGCCTTGAACCACCGTCCACACCAGCTGTTTGCCGTCCGGGGTGAAGCGGGGGTTGCGGGCCGGCAGCTGCAGCGCGGACACGCGCCAGGCGCGGCCCCCGCCGAGGGGCGCGATCCAGACGTCGTCCTCGGCCACGAAAGTGACCAGATCGCCGTGCAGATGCGGGAAACGGAGGTAACTCGAAGAGGTCATCGTACGATCATAGTCAAGACCGGCCCTCCCGCCCGGGAGGTGTCCCGGCCGTGCCGGGCATGGTGAGATGGATCATGCGAATCATTGTTGCCGGGGCCTCAGGGCTGATCGGAACCGCCATATCCAGCTCCCTGCGCAGCGCCGGACACGACGTCGGCACACTGGTCAGGCGGCCGCCCGCTTCGCCCGACGAGTTCCAATGGGATCCCGGCGAGGGCCGCATCGACGATTCGGCGCTGAAAGGGGCGGACGCCGTCATCAATCTCTCCGGCGCCGGCATCGGCGACCGTCCCTGGACCCGGGCACGGATCAACGAACTCCGCAGCTCGAGGCTGGCGGCGACCGGGACCCTGACGGCAGCCATGAGCCGGCTGGACACTCCGCCGGCGGTTTTCCTCAGCCAGTCCGCATCCGGCTACTACGGCAGCGCAGGTCCCGCGGTGCTCCGCGAAAATGCCCCTCCCGGCAGCGGCGTACTCGCCCGGATCTGCGTCGACTGGGAGGCGGCAGCGCACGAGGCCCCCGCCGGCGTCCGGGTGGTCACGCCCCGCACCGGCGTCGTGCTGAGCCGTTTAGGGGGCGCATTGGGACGGCTGATGCCGTTGCTGCGCCTGGGTGTGGGCGGACCGCTGGGCAACGGCCGACAGTACTGGCCGTGGATCACGCTGCCGGACGTAAGCGGCGCCTTCGCGTTCCTGCTCGACAGCCAGCTGTCAGGGCCGGTCAACGTCTGCGCCCCGGAGAGCGCGGACGTGAACTCGCTGATCGCGCATCTGGCCGGGGCACTGCACCGCCCGGCGGTGCTCCGCGTCCCCGCGCCGGTGCTGCGCCTGGTGATGGGCCAGCTGGCCGACGAACTGCTGCTCGCCAGTCAGCGGATGGAACCGGCAGTGCTGAGCGAGGCCGGCTTCGCTTGGCAGCATCCGTCGCTCGGCCAGGCCGCAGCCTGGGTGGCGGAACGCGGTCCAAAAACCTGAGCAGCCCGTCGGCGGCGGCCGTATTCCGTCAGCCAAGGGCGGCGGCTGGCCGGGAGCTGCGGCGCAGTGCAACGGCGGCGGCGGCTGGCCGGGAGCGTCGGCTGTCAGCCGATGGCGGCCGGAAGGATGTCCTGGATCCGCCAGCGGCCCCCGACCGAAGCCAGTACCAACCGCAGCCGTTGTTCCGGTGCGGCAGCAGCCTTGGCCACTATGGCCCCGGCCACGTCGCGCTCCTGGTAGGCGGACGTGCTGACGGTTACGGCTACGACGGCCCGTGGACGGCTGCTGTCGTCCGTACGTGCCACGTGGGTCAGGCGAGAGGTGAATCCGGTCAGTACCCGCCCGGAGTCCTCAAGGCTGGCGCGGATTTGTTCGTCCGCCCTGGCCGCCGACGACGCCCGAACATTGACCTGATCCAGCAGCCGGAAGTCCCCCGTGCTGAGCGCGCGGGATCGAAGCCAGGACAGTCCGCGGACCGCTTCCTCGGGGTCCTGCGAGGCGAGCTGCGCCTGCACGCCGGGAGGAAGGGCGGCATCATCCCCGGCCGTCGGTCCCGGCTCCGCGGCAGGGGGTACAAGGGTCGTCGCGGGCTCCTTCGCCGCATCGACGCCTGTGACGGCGAAGCCAGGGAATTCCGGAGGCAGCGGCGCACCGGCCAATCCCCACGCCGCAGCGAGGACGCCCAGCAGAGCAAGACCTGCGGCTGCGACACGAATGCCGCGCCGGTTCGCGGATGTCAGGCGGGCGGCGCCCAGGCCTCCGGAATGCAGGCCAGCGAAGTCCTCGCGGGTGTCGGTGCGGGCGGCGTGGCGCGCGCTGTCTCTGCGGGAGGGACGCCCGGTTCCGCGCTGCCCTCCCGGCGGAAATTGCCCCACCACACGGGTCCTGCGGAAACGGAGCGGCAAGGTCCGGAGCCGTTCGACCCGCCGCTCCCGGGCCGTGCGGGGCCGCGAGCGCCGGGTCAGCAGCTGCGGGATGACCGTCGGGTGGACCGAGACCGAAAGATCCACCGGTTCGGCCACCGCGCTGCGGTGGACGGCGGCCGCCAGCCCGGCGGCGGAGGGCCGCAGCCTGCGGTCCTCCTGAAGTCCGGATTCCAACGCTGCGGCGAGCGCCGCCGGAACACCTGCAACCAACAACGGAAGCGGCGGCCGCTGCACGCCCGGTTCAGGGGCGCGTCCGGTCAGGCAGTACCAGCCCAGCGCCGCAAGGGAATACACATCGCGCTCCGGCTGCAGTCCGGCCCGGACGGCGTCAACCGGCGCCGGGTCGCGGAAGCCCTCTGTCCCGGCGTCGGACACCGCAGCGGCGTCGGCCACCATACGGGCGACGCCCAGATCGGACAGGAGTGGTTTGCCGTGGGCGGTGAACAGCACGTTGCCGGGTGAGACGTCACCATGCGTGAAGCCCTGACCGTGCAGATACGCGAGGGCTTGGGCGATCGGAGTCAGGACCGTCACCGTCTCCCCCGGTCCCAGCTTCCCCCTGCCCGCCACGAGCTGCCCCAGCGAGCCGCCGGCTGCGTAGTCCATGATCAGCCCGAGGCCCGCGTCCCACTGACTGAGGTCATCGCCGTCGTCGTCGATCCGCAGACGTACCCGGCTGCCCCGGAGGCGTAGCACCGAGCGGGCCCGCACCAGATGCTCATGATCGAGGACAGACAGAATCCTCACCTCGCGCCGGATCGCTTCCTCCGCGTCTCCTTGGCCGGAGCCGTCCCCGGCGGCGAAACACTTCAGCGCGTACTCGGTCCCGCTCAAGTGTTCGGTCACCAGCCACACGGTGGCGCTGCCGCCGCGTCCCAAACACCGGCCGACGTCGTATCCGGGCACCTCGGGCGCCGCGCTGCTGGTCCACGCGTAATCCTCCATAGCTAAGGAATAGCGGATCCAACGGAATCCTGCAGGAGTTATCCACAGGCACCCGTCGCCATACCCGGCGCGTTCAACCGCTCGAACCGGTCCACTCCGGCTCTAGGCGTTGCACCAAAGGCTCCAGGCGTTGCACCAAAGCAGGTCAGGCGGTCGCGTACCGCTGGAGGAACAGGGCTAGGGAAAGGGCCAGGGCCTGGATCTCGTTCGGATCAACGCTCTCATTCGGTGCGTGGATGAGTGCAAGCGGTTCCTCGACCCCCAAGAGGATGATCTCGGCGTCTGGATAGGTTTCGGCAAACACATTGCAAAGCGGGATCGACCCTCCTTGACCCAAGGTGGTCATCGGCCGGCCGTAGGCCTCCAGCATCGCGGCACTCATGGCTTCGAACGCCGGCCCGCCGACCGCCGCCTGGAATGGGGAACCGATGGCTTCCAGGTCCACTTCGACGTGGACGCCCCAGGGCGCGGCGGCCTTGAGCTGCTCAGCCAACGCTGTGTGGGCGTCGGCGGCGGACATGCCGGGCGGGACCCGCAGATTGAGGCGCGCGGAGGTCCGCGGCACAATGGACGCCGAGGAGCCGGTCACCGGCGGGCAGTCAATGCCGAGCACGGTGACGGCGGGCCGCGCCCAGAGCATGTCGGACACCGTGCCGTCCCCCAGCAGCATGACACCCTCCAGCAGCCCGGCGTCGGTACGGAACTGCTCGGGCGGGTAGGGCGCGCCGGTCCAGGCCTGGGTGTTGTCCAGGCCCGTGATTGTGGTGTTGCCTTGCTGGTCGCGCAGTGAGGCCAGCATGGAGATCAGGGCGGCGAGCGCATCGGGCGCGGCGCCGCCGAACATGCCGGAGTGGAGCTCGGACGCCATCGCTTCCACGGTCACCACCACATTGACCATGCCGCGCAGGGTCACGGTCGCCGCGGGCTGTCCTACGGCGGCGTTCCCGGTGTCGCACACCAGGATCGTGTCGGCACGGAGCAGGTCCGGGTGGCCCGCCACATAGGCCTCGAGTCCGCCGGTGCCCTGTTCCTCCGACCCCTCGACCACCAGTTTCAGATTCACCGGCACGTCGTTGCCCAGTGCCCTGAGTGCGAGCAGATGGGCGAGGATGTTGCCTTTGCAATCGGCGGCGCCCCGTCCGTACCAGCGGCCGTCCACCTCGGTGAGTTCGAAGGCCGGCGTGCGCCACGCCGAATCATCGAGGGGTGGTTGAACATCGTAGTGCGCATAAAGGAGCACTGTCGGCGCATCCGGATCGGGTCCCGGCCTTGAACCGACCACAGCGTCGGAGCCGTCCGGTGTCCGCTCAAGGCGGATATCCGAAAATCCGAGCCCGGCAAACTTGCCGAGTACCCACTGTGCCGCCTTGGCGCACTCCTCCGGGGGGAACTGCCGGGCATCCGCCACCGAGCGGATGGCCACGAACTCGGCGAGTTCCTCCCGCGCCGGACGCATCAGGTCGGTGGCGCGGGAGCGCAGGTCCATGGCTCACGCACCGCCCGAACGGTAGGTCTGGAGGTCGTCGACGAAGTTCTGGAAGTCCTCCAGCTCCTCCGGGCAATAGATCTGGATGATACGGAGCTGGCCCTGGACGAACCGGATGTCCGCGATCACCGGTCGGGTTCCTGGCCCGGCGGCGCCGTTCGCCAGCTGGCTGAAGAGGATGGCCCGGCTCAGCGCGTCGTTCGGGTTCGCACAGACCGCACCGCCGTCGTCGCCGAGCACCCGGGCGATCTGCTCGCGCGAGGGCGCCGTCCCCCCGGCCTCGTTGATCGACGCGATCAGTTGGTCGGCTTTCTCCAGTGACTGCTGGGTCTCCCGCGCGGACCGGAACGTCATCAGGGCGATCACGGCGAGTACCACGAGCAAGATGATGGACACGACGTACACCACAGAGCGTCCCTTTTTGGTGGAGGACTCCATATGTGTGCTCATGATCCGGCCACCTCCGTCTGTGCCTCCTGGTCAGGCAGCTTCCATGAGGGCTTGCGGAACTTGTAGAAGAGGAACGGCACGAGCAGGCCGAGCCCCAGTGCGCCGCCGCCGACGATCAGGAAATAGACAATCGGATCGCCGTTGCCGAACTGCGACGGCGGGACGAACCCGACGAGAAGGGCTGCCAGGGAGGCGGCGAACCCGACGCCGCACAGGCCGATCAGCATCGGCGCGCGGTAGCCACGCGGGTGGTCCGGATCGTTGCGGCGGAGCCGGACGGCTGCCACGAACATCAGCAGGTACATGATCAGGTAGACCTGCGTGGTGATGACCGAGAAAATCCAGTACGCGCTGGAGACATCCGGGATCAGCGCGTAGCCGAGCGCGATCACGGTGGTGACGAGCCCTTGGACCACCAGGAGGTTCTGCTGAATGCCGTTCTTGTTCAACTTTTGCAGGAACGGCGGGAGGTAGCCTTCCTCACGCGAGATCAGCAGCAGGCCTTTGGAGGGTCCGGCCAGCCAGGTCAGCATGCCGCCGAGGGAGGCGGCGACCAGCATGATCCCAAGGATCGGCGTGAGGCCTTGCAAGCTGAAGGACGCCAGCACGGCGTCGAAGGCCTGCATGACGCCCGCGGTGAGGGAGAGCTCCTCGGCCGGGACGATCCAGCTGATCGCCAGCGCCGGAAGGATGAAGATCAGGAGTACGAGTCCCATAGCCAGGAACATCGACTTCGGGTACTCCTTGGCCGGGTCCTTCAGCGAGGACACGTGCACCGCGTTCATTTCCATGCCGCTGTAGGACAGGAAGTTGTTCACGATCAGCACCAGGCTGGCCAGCCCGGCCCACTCGGGCAGGAAGTTGGCCGCGGTCATCGGGGCGGCCGACTCGTTGCCTTGGCCGAGGAACATAACGCCCAGGAAAACGAGCAGCGCGCCCGGGATCAGGGTCCCGATGATCAAACCACCGCTGGCCAGGCCGGCCACACCCTTTGTGCCCCGGGATGAGACATACACGCCGGCCCAGTAGAACACCACAATCACCAACGCGGTCCAGACGCCGTTGCTGGCCAGCTCCGGGTTGAACACATAGGCGAGCGTGCTCGCGACGAAGCCGAGCAGTGTCGGATAGTAGAAAATGGTCATCGCGAACTGGCACCAAACCGCCAGGAATCCCATGGGTTTGGAAATGCCCGTCGCGACCCACTTGTAGATTCCGCCCTTCCAGCCGGACGCCAGCTCGGCGGACACGAGGGAGGTGGGCAGCAGGAAGACGATCGCGGGAACCACGTACAGGAAGACTGAAGCGAGTCCGTAGACGGCCATGGTCGGGGCGGCCCGCAGGCTGGCCACCGAACTGGTGGTCATCAGGGCCAAGGCAACCCAGGAGATCCATACGGCGGTGGGCACCTTCGGACGGGCCATAGTCTGATCAGCGCTGCTCACTGCAGCCCCATCCCAACGGCAGGCTCTGCGCTGTGGGCCGGACGGTGCGACACCGTCCGGGGCGAGGAGTTGAAAATTTGTACATTCCACTGCCCTCGATCACATAGTGTGCGGGATGACTACAGCATGGACCTGGGAATTCACGTGGAATAGTCCCTATTTACTCTTTACTTCATGCTTCTGCGGTGCTATTATCAGCCGTCCGCGAGCGCTTCCAGAGCAGGTCGACAACCACAGCGAGTGCAAGGATGACCAACAGCGCGGTGGCAGTGGCGGGTTCGTTGACGAGCGTGGTGGTGCAAAACACAACAAACGTCCCCAGGGTCGCGAACAGGGTTGCGATGAGCACAATGAGCTTAGCGCCGGTCTGCCTGTACACCTTGAAGTGGGCCAGGGTGACAGCGGAGAAGACCAGCAGTGCTACGGCGCTTCCGAGCGATGCGATGCTGTTCAGGTTGAACGCCACCACCATGACCGCAGCCAGGCCGGCCATCACCAGCAGTCCGACGGGCACCCGCCGTCGCCCTACGGACCTGCCGAACACCGGCGGAAACTGCCCCACGGAGGCCAGGTGCCGGGTCATACCCACCGAAGGGTAGAGGCTGGCGTTCACGGCCCCGGAGGTGGAGAGCAAGGCGGTGATCACCATCAGCACATAGCCGGCCTGGCCAAGGGTGGGCTTGGCGGCCTCGGCAAGCGCTGTGGCGCCGTATTCGACCACCTGGCCGGCGGTCAGGGTGCCGAACACGCCGAGGGATACCGCGACGTATACCGTGGTGGCGACCGCCAACGCCAGATACATGGCGCGCGGCAGTTGCCGGGCCGGGTCCGGCAGGTCTTTCGCGGTGAACGTTATGACGCCGAACCCGAGGAAGGCGAAGAATGTCAGTGCCACACTCGCGATGATCTCCCGTACGCCGGGGTAGCCGGATGGGTCAAGGAGCGTGGGGTCCCAGTTGGCGATTGTCACGATCGCGAACACTGACAGGATGGCCAGCACAATCCTCACGATCACGGACTGGACCCTTGCCACTGCCTTGGAGCCGACGGCGTTCAGGACGGTCATGACCAGGATGAGGGCAACCGCGAACACCTTGGCCCAGCCTGGATCACGGTTCGTCAGTACCGCGCTTGCGTAACCACCGAAGGACGATGCCACCATTGCACCGACGATCGCGCCGGTCACGTAGAACAGCCATGACACTATGCCGGTGACGTGCCCCTCACCGAATCCGCGGGCCAGGTAGGCGAGCATGCCCCCGCCTGAGGGATACGCGGCGCCAAGCTTCGCGAACGAGTAGCCCTGCAGACCGGCGATGGCACCTGCCACCAGAAACGACACCCACACCGCGGAGCCCGCGACGGCGCCCGCCGCTCCCAGCAGGGCGAAGATCCCCGCGCCCACCATGGACCCCACCCCGATGAACGCCGCTTGAACCACGGTCATCTGCTTCTTCGGAACGGTGCTCGACATGGCGTCCCTCCCTGTGGCCGGGCGCTGGCAGGCACCGGCCTCGCAGGGAGAGTACCACCACGTCCCGGCCGGCGACAGCCTTCGACGACGGGCATCCATGAGGGGCCGGCAGTGAGAGCTTAAGCACACAATCGGGACGGATGCGGGACGGGGTCTAAGCTGGATGGCATGACTCTTGAGTTCTCCCGGCTGGGTCTCGCCCCGGAATTCGTCGAATACACCCGCGGCTGGGACATCCAGCGCGAACTCCACGAGAAGGTCGTCGCCGGCGTCGCCCCCAGCACGGTCCTGCTGCTCGAACACGCGGCCGTCTACACGGCCGGCAAACGCACCGAGGACCACGAACGTCCCTTCGACGGCACCCCCGTGGTGCCGGTGGACCGCGGCGGGAAGCTCACCTGGCATGGTCCCGGACAGCTGGTGGGCTACCCCATCATCAAGCTCAGGAACCCTGCCGGGATCCGCGACTACGTGGAGCGGCTCGAGGCCGTGATCATCGCGGTCCTGGCGGACTATGGCATGGCAGCCGTCCGGATCAAAGGACGCGCCGGCGTCTGGATCGACCAGGACGAGAAGGGCCCCGCGCGAAAGATCGCCGCGATCGGCATCCGCGTCCACGAGGGCGTCACGATGCACGGCTTTGCGATCAACTGCAACAACGATCTGGCCCCCTACGCCCAGATCATCGCGTGCGGCATTACCGATGCCGGTGTCACCACCATCTCCCACGAGACGGGCCGGGACGTCACCCCCGCCGACCTCGTTTCGCGGATCGTCGAAGAACTGCGCAACAATGAAGAAGCGCTAGTTGCAACCCATGAAGGAGCTCTACTGTGACCCTGGCACCAGAAGGCCGGAAAATGCTGCGTATCGAGCAGCGCAATGCGGCCACCCCGGTGGAACGCAAGCCGGATTG
>NZ_JCBANT010000018.1:0-79235 GCF_059816125.1 Arthrobacter sp. 001422645
CCCGGGACGGGTCTGACCGACTCGCCTCCGCTGCCCAACACGGCCGTGCCGGCCACCGACACCAACCATCACCGCCGTGAACTCCGACACCGGGCCAAGTCGCTCAGACTTCGCAGATGTGGGGCCCAAGAACCTGGGTCAAAGGCACCGGCAGCGGCCTGAACCCTCCTGAATCGGTCGCTTGGCTAGCGCCCGAACCACGCCTCGGCCAGTGACACGTCGGCTTCCAAGGCGTAGTTGCCGGCCGCGTGCCCGAGCGCCACACGGTAGCTGCCACCGGGGGTGTGCCACTGTCCGCGATCCGTGTCATAGGACGCCAGCAGCCGCGGATCAACATCCAGGGAGACGGTCCGTGATTCGCCGGCGTCGAGATTCACGCGCTCAAAGCCGAGCAGCCTCATCCGGGCGCCGGCAGGATCTTCCAGGAGGTAGAGCTGGGGGACGTCGGCCCCGCGGCGCGGCCCACTATTGGTGACTGTGAATTTGGCCCGCACCCTGTCCCGGTCCGACACTGTCAGGCCTGCGTAGTCGAACCGGGTGTAGCTGAGCCCGTGGCCGAAGGGGAACAGCGGCCGCTGTCCGGTTCTGGCGAACCAGCGGTAGCCGACGTCTGATCCTTCGTTGTAGTGGATGGTCGTCGGCGTCCCCCACGGCGTGCCGAGGCCCGGCAACTCCGGCCGCGGGGTCTGGTCCAGGCCCGCGGGGAAGGTCAGCGGGAGTTTCCCGGAGGGGTTGGTGTCGCCGGTGAGGATCTCGGCGATCGCCTGCCCGCCGCACTGGCCGGGGTACCAGGCCGCCAGGACGGCCCGGACCTTCGGGAGCCACGGCATCGCCACGGGGTTGCCGGTTTCGAGGACGACGACGGTGGCCGGATTGGCGTCCGCGACGGCTTCGATCACGGCGTCCTGCCCCCACGGCAGGGACAAGTCAGCATTGTCGTACCCTTCGCCTTCCACCCGGATGCCGAAGACGACGGCGACGTCGGAGCGTCGGGCCAGCAACGCCGCCTCGGCGGGGCTCATCCCGGGATCGTATTCGATCGCGGCGCCGGGCAGCAGCTTCTGCAGTTCCGCCAGCGGCGAGGACGGCAGCAGGTACAGGTTCCGCATGCCGCCCATGATGCCCGGGCCGCCGATGGTGTGGCTTTCGACGTAGCCGCCGGGCGGCACCACCGCACTGGACCCGGCGCCGATCGGCACGCCGAGCTGGGCATGTCCCCCGATCACCGCGATCTTGAGCGGCCCGCCACTGCCGGACAGCGCGTCCAGCGGGAGCACTCCGTCGTTCTTGAGCAGGACAATCCCCTGCCGCGCCGTCTCCAGGGCGATGTCCGCGTGGGCGGCGAGGTCGACGTCGGGAGTTCTCTCCCAGCGGTCGGTCCCGACGTCGAACACGGCGTAGAGGATGCGCTGCACCATCTCGGACAGCCGTTCCTTGGGGAATTCACCCGCCGCGTAGGCCTCGTGCAGCGGGCCGGTGAACGTCTCCTGCCCCCACATCATCACGTCGATCTGCACGCCGGATTCCTGGTCCTGGCCGCGCAGCGCGAAGTCCCACCTCGGCGTCGCGCCCCAGTCGGACATCACCCAGCCCGGGAAGCCCCAGGCGCCCTTCAGGATGCCCTGAAGCAGCGTCTCGTTGCCGCCGGCGTAAGTGCCGTTGACCTTGTTGTAGCCGGTCATGACCGAGCCGGGCCGGGCGCGCTCGATGGCGATTTCGAACGCGAGGAGATCGGATTCCCGGTGAGCGGCCGGGTCGATGATCGCGTCCAGCCAGTGCCGGTTGGTTTCATTGCAGTTCAGCGAAAAGTGCTTGACCGTGGAGATGACCTGCTCGCCCTGGATGCCCTTCACCGACTCCGCGCCGAGGACGCCGGTGAGCCAGGGATCCTCGGACAGGTACTCGAAATTCCGGCCGTTGCGCGGATCGCGGTGCAGGTTGAGGCCGCCGGCCAGCTGGACGTTGAGGCCTTTGCTGCGGGCCTCCTTGCCCACCATTTGCCCCGATCGGCGGGCGAGTTCGGGGTTGAAGCTGGCCCCGAGGGCAATCGACGCCGGGAGGGCCGTGGCGGTGTCGCCCTCCCGGTAGCCCGGGTTGGTGACGCCCAGGCTCGCGTCGCTCATTAACAGGGCGGGGATGCCCAGCCGCGGGATCCCGGGGGTGTAGCCGGCGCTCATCGGGACGTCCTCCGGGATGCGCGGGTCCTTGTCCGTGAGCGTCGCGTTGGTGCCCATGACGCTGATGAGGAGGGAGAAGCGCTCCTCATCAGTCATCTGCGCCTCGACCTTCCGGGCCCGTTCCATCGCTTCTGGGTTCACGCGTGCCTGCCTTAGGGGTCAGCCCGCGGGCGTTTGGCGCCGCGCCGGGTTGGGGACCTGCGGTTGGGTTCCATCATGCCGTTGGCGGCGGGGAGGGGCCAGAGGTTTGCGGATACCTCCGTCGGTTGTCAGACGGTATCCCGGTGGATTCTGTCCTGGATTCGGGCGGCTTCACCAAGTTCTTCCCGTTAAACACAAGGCCTGCAGGTACCTTCGCGATCTCGCTATGAGCTGGCTCGGACATTTTCATATCCAGAACGACCCGGCTTAATCAGATGGTTACCTGCAGACGCTTTAAGCCTACGCCCGGTCCGCGGACATGGGTAGGGCAAGGGGCCAGGCTTTCGGTCGCTTTGTTCTCCGACACGTCCCGGCACGAAGTAAAGCAGGCTGCCCACCAGGGCAACAAAACCGCCGCCCGGCCCGGAAGCGTAGAGTGGAAGGCGACGCCTGATTCTGGACGCCAAGTGCTGAGGGAGAAATCGTGACGATTGACTGGGACGAAAAGAAGACCCTGCTGCAGGAACCGAACATCGCCGCCGTAACGCAGCTTTGCGACGAACTGATGGAAAAGAAGCCGGGGTCGGTCGTCCCGTACATCGATCCTGTCCATGACGAGGACGAATGCCGGATCGTCAGCCTCCACATAGCACCGGGCAAGGGCACCGAATCGGGCTTCGTCTCCCATTTCAACGATGACGAGGCCGCCCGCCGCGCCACCTCCATCTACGAGGCCGTCGAGCTGGACCCGCGCTACGTCATGCCGTGGAACGCTTACCCGTGGGTCCGCGACCCCGAGCTTCCGTCCGCGCTGAACGTCCAGGAGAAGACCGACGGCCTGCGGCCCTTCCGCCAGTTCCTCAAGATCAACAAGCGCGTCTCCGCCGTCATCGCCCATGGTGCCGACGCCCACGCCTTCCTGACGCTGTTCGAGAAGACGTACCACTCCTCGCTGAAGAACCGCGGCGTCAAGATCTACAAGGCCACGGCCCTCGGCGGCCGCGCCTTTGCCGTCTCCGCCGCCAAGCAGGAGGAACTCCTGAGCAAGAACGTCGAGGTATACCGCGACGCCATGCAGCGGGCAGGCATCCAGCACCTCTGATCCGGCCCACTGATCTGACACCTCTGATGTAACACCGCCGGGACTGCACGACGGCGGTCGCCCGCCGCCCGTCTCCACCGCCCGGTCCGTCGTCGCCCGGCGCGCGTAGGGTCCAACGGCCCTGCCCAAGCCGGACGGTCCTTGGTGAGCTTGAAGCGGAGCCCGGACGGCCGCGTCCCTGGAGAGGCTCGCTCCCGAAAAAGGACTCAGCGATGGGACGGTTGGACGGCAAAGTGGCCCTGGTCAGCGGCGGCGCCCGGGGGATCGGCGCAGCCATCGCCCGGCGGTTCCTCGACGAAGGCGCGAAAGTCGTGGCCGGTGATGTCCTGGACGAGGACGGGAGGCAGTTAGCCGCCGACCTCGGGGACGGCGTCCGCTATGTCCACTTGGACGTAACGCAGCCGGCGGACTGGGAAGCGGCGGTGGACGAGGCCGTGGCCGCCTTCGGCAGCCTCAGCGTTCTGGTCAACAACGCCGGCATTGTGAACTTCGGCCGAATCGACGAGTACTCGCACGGGGACTGGACCCGGATCATCGATGTGAACCTGACCGGCGTCTTCAACGGCATCAAGGCTGGGGCCCCGGCCTTGGCGCGCGCCGGCGCCGCGTCCATCATCAACATCTCCTCGATCGCGGGAATCCGGGGCTACGAGTCCCTCTCCGGCTATACGGCGTCGAAGTTCGGCGTCCGGGGCCTTACCAAGAGCGCCGCCCTGGACCTCGGCGGGTCCGGAATCCGCGTGAACTCGGTGCACCCCGGCGTCATCGAGACGCCCATGACTGCGGGCATGACCTTCGACACTGGACATGTCCCCCTGCACCGGACCGGCCAACCGAGGGAGATCGCGGATTTGGCGGTGTACCTGGCAGCCGATGAGTCCTCGTTCGTCACGGGCGCCGAGTTCGTGATCGACGGCGGCGAGACGGCCGGTACCGTGGCGCCACCCTCCGCCTGACACGAAAGCAGAAGCCCATGTCCCAGAATCCCGGTACCAAACTGGCAATTGTCGGCGCTGGCAGCGTGGGCACCTCCCTCGCTTACGCCGCCCTGATCCGCGGCTCCGCCAGCAATGTGGCCCTCTTTGACGTCAACGCCACCAAGGCCGAAGCCGAAGTCCTCGACCTCGCCCACGGCACCCAGTTCGCCGCCGCCGCGTCGACCGTCACCGGCGGCGGGGACATTACCGCGACGGAAGGGGCCGACGTCGTCGTCATCACCGCCGGGGCCAAACAGGCGCCGGGCCAGACGCGCCTGGACCTGGCCAGCACCAACGTCCGGATCCTCGAACAGCTCATGCCGCAACTGCTCACGCACGCCCCCGAAGCCGTTTACGTCCTGGTCACCAATCCCTGCGACGTGCTGACCGTCGCGGCGCAGCAGATCTCCGGCCTGCCGTCATCGCGCATCTTCTCCTCCGGCACGGTGCTCGATACGTCCCGGCTGCGCTGGGTGCTGGCGCACAAGGCCGGAGTCTCCCTCACCAGCGTGCACGCGAGCATGGTAGGCGAGCACGGCGACACCGAGTTCCCCATCTGGTCCGGCGCCACGATCGGTCCGGTCCCGATCCGCCAGTGGACGGTCGACGGCGAACGCGTCTTTACGCCCGAGTACCTCGCCGACACCGCGCGGGAAGTGACGCACGCGGCCTACAAGGTGATCGCCGGCAAGGGCGCGACGAACTACGCCATCGGCCTCTCGGGGGCCCGGATCGTGGAGGCGCTGCTGCGCTCGGAGAACGCCGTCCTTCCAGTCTCCACCGTGCTGGACGGCCAATACGGAATCTCCGGGGTGGCGCTGTCCCTGCCCAGCATCGTGGGGAACGGCGGGGTCCGTACGGTGCTTGACACACCCATGGACGACGGCGAACTGGCCTCCCTGCACCACTCTGCCGAGACGCTGCGGCAGAGCCTGGCGACCCTGGGAATCTGACGCCGGGAATCCAACCCCGGCGAGCTGACGGTGGCTGCGGCGGCGCAGGCCGCCAGGCGCGGCATGTCCGCGGCCGGAACACAGCGGTCGGAACACAATGGGCGGCGGCGCCGTTGGACACCGGTAGCCTATTGACCACCAAGCCGGCCCCGGAGAGGAGGACGCCATGCCCGCCGCCACCCCGGCCCGAGCCGCGGCCTGGCTCCGCCACGCCGTGCTGCTGGCCGCACTCCTCGCCGTCATCGCGGGTTTCCTGGGCATGCACATCCTCTCGGGGTCCCACGGGATGCACTCTCAGGCGGCGCCTTCGGGCGCCACCGGACACACCGCGGCGGAACACCACGCGGCACCGGCGCCTGCCCCGGCCCACGGCACACACTCCAGCCACCAATCCGGTTCAACGGCTCCGGCCGGATCACCGGCTCCACCTCCGGGCCCGGACGTGATCCCCGCGTCGGTGACCGTCGGCGGAACCGTGGTGCCGCCGTCGTGCGTCTGCCAGGGCGGCTGCGCCGAGAAGCCGGCGATGCACGTCGGCTGCACGCCCTCACCGGCGGGCGCCACCTTGAGCGCACCGCAGCCCGGCGCAGCCCTGCCGGCGGCCCGGCCGTGGACCGCAGGGCTGGCGGACCTCCCGTCCGGCTATGCTTACCGGCCCGGTACGCCATCCCCCAACGACTTGTCCATCAGTCGCACGTAAGACGGGGCATGCGCCGTGACACCGCCGGCCACCTCCCGCCACCCGCGCCCGGCATCCACGCACTGGCTGCTGCGCGCCCATCCCCCGGTGTCTCCGCCGGATCCACGAAAGACACGATGTGCCATGAAGAAAACCCTTACGATTTCCGCCGCGGCCATGGCCGCGGTGATTGCACTGGCCGGCTGCTCGGCCAGCAGTACCCCCGGGAGCAGCATGCCCGGCATGGACCACAGCACGGGCAGCGCAATGCCGGGCTCGAGCGCCGCCGCGGACCACAACGGCTCGGACACGATGTTCGCCCAGGCCATGATCCCGCACCACGCGCAGGCCGTGGAGATGAGCGACATCATCCTGAAGAAGCAGGGCGTCGACGCCAGGATCACCGCGCTGGCCACGAAAATCAAAGCCGCCCAGGCGCCCGAGATCGACAAGATGACCGGCTGGCTCGGTGACTGGAACGAACCCACCCAGGCGCCCGGCGGCCACTCGATGACCGGCATGATGAGCGGCGATGACCTCACCAAGCTCGGCGCCGCCCAGGGCACCGACGCGGCGAAGCTCTTCCTCAGCCAGATGATCGCGCACCACGAAGGCGCCGTCGAGATGGCGAACGCCGAGGTCCGCTCCGGCAAGAACGCCGAAGCCGTCATGCTGGCCAAGGACATCGCGGCCTCCCAGACGGGCGAGATCCAGGACATGAAGGACCTGCTCGCCCTGCTGTAGGCGGAGATCAGCGCTCGCTGTGACGGCGGCCACCGGCCCCTGGGCCGCCGTCACAGTTGACACCCCGGTGTGACCTCTGCCATATTTCAAACATGAACCTGTCAGACAGCCGGACAGCAGGACAGCCCCTCGCCCGCCTTAGCGCAGCCGAAGCGGTCTTTAATGTCCTCCGCTCCGAAATCGAGTCCGGCAAGCTCATCGTCGGCGCCAAGCTGAGCTCCGAGGCCACGCTCGCCCAGCAGTACGGAGTGAGCCGCTCCGTGGTCCGCGAGGCCTTGCGTTCCTGCACCGCCTTGGGGCTGACCGTCACCAGGACCGGGCGGGGCACGTTCGTCGTCGCCGACCACGTGGCCAAGGACCTGGTCCTTGGCCAATACTCGGCACGCGACCTCACCGAGGCGCGCCCCCACATCGAGGTTCCTGCCGCCGCGCTGGCGGCAGAACGCCGTTCGCCCGAGGAACTGGACACCATGCGGGACGTCGTTGCCGCGATGACCGCCGAGGACGACCCCGAAGTGTGGGTGGGCCTGGACTCGAGCTTCCACGCGTTGATCGCCAGGGCCAGCCGCAACAAGGTCTTCGAAAATGTCGTCTCCGACATCCGGGAGGCCCTTGCCCACCAGTCCGAGACCCTGAACATGGTGACGGACCGGCGACACGCGTCCAACGAGGAGCACCGGCGCATCCTGGCCGCCATCGAGGCCGGCGACGCTGCAACGGCAGGCATCGCCATGAGCCAGCACCTGCATGCTGTTGGCGTTGCCCTCGATTCGATTCTCCACGCCGCTGACGGCGCCTGACCCTGCGCCAGGACGTGCAGATTCAGCAGCGGCTTGACCAGCGACAACCAACACCACCGCCAAAGGACGTCATGTTTTCTCCTGCCCCCGCTCACATCCCGACTCCGCTGGCTCCGGAGCGGCTCCCGGAGCACGTGCCGCTTGCGGTCCAGACCCGCGACGGCCTGGTCGAAAGCGTCCACTGCGGCTCGGTCATCGCCATCGCGGCGGACGGCCGGGCCCTCCTGACCGCCGGCGAGCCCCTGGCCCCGTTCTACCCGCGATCCGCCCTCAAGCCCCTGCAGGCCGTCGCCATGGTCCGCACCGGCCTGGAGCTCCCCGACGAACTCCTCGCCCTCGCATCCGCCAGCCACTCCGGGGCCGCCGCCCACCGCGACGGCGCCCTGCGCATCCTGGACATGCATGGGCTGACCCCTGCCGACCTCGAGAACAGCACCGACCTCCCTTACGGCGTCCGCGAGCGCGAGGAATGGGTCGGCGGCGGCGGGAAGGCCACCCGGCTGGCGCAGAACTGCTCCGGGAAACACGCGGCCATGGCAGCCACCTGCGTCGTCAACGGCTGGCCGGTCCCGGGATACCTGGACCCGGCGCACCCGCTCCAGCAGCTCGTGGCCAGGACCGTCGCGGACCTGACCGGCGAGGAACCGGAGCGCACGTCCACTGACGGCTGCGGCACCCCGCTCTTCGCCCTGACCCTGCGAGGCATGGCCCGCGCCTTTGGCCGGCTGGCCTCGGCAACGGGACCCGGCAGCGCGGAAGCCGCCGTCGCCGGAGCCATGCGCCGTCACCCGGAGATGGCCGCGGGCGAGGACCGGGATGTCACCGCACTGATGCGCTTGGTGCCCGGACTCCTGGCCAAGGACGGATTCGAAGGCGTCCAGCTGGTGGGACTGCCGGACGGCCGTGCCGTCGCCGTGAAGATCTCCGACGGCGGAGACCGCGCCCGGATGCCTGTCACCGTGCGCCTGCTGGCCGCGCTCGACGTCGATACGTCTCCCCTGGCGGGCATTGCCGCGGCACCCGTGCTCGGCGGCGGCCGGCCCGTCGGGCTGCTGCAAGCCGTCGATTTCCTCGCTTCGCCCGAAACCTCCGGCACCGCCAACTCCCCCGACGCCCCGTAAGGACCGACATGACATTCCTCGACGAACGTTCAGATTTCCGCTCCGAACACGACCTCCTGGGCGACCGGGACATCCCCGCCGACGCCTACTGGGGTGTCCACACCCTCCGGGCCGTGGAGAACTTCCCCATCACCGGCCAGCCGCTCGCCTCCAACATGTACCTGGTCCGCGGGCTGGCGGCCGTCAAACTGGCCGCCGCCCGCACCAACCACGAGCTCGGGCTGCTCGACGCCGGGCGCGCCCGTGCCATCGAGGAGGCCTGCACCGACGTCATGAACGGGAAGCTCAGCGAGCAGTTCGTGGTGGACGTCATCCAGGGCGGTGCCGGGACGTCGTCGAACATGAATGCCAACGAGGTCATCGCCAACCGGGCCCTGGAAATCCTTGGACACCCCAAGGGCGACTACGCGCGGCTGCACCCCAACGACCACGTCAACCTCAGCCAGTCCACCAACGACGTCTACCCCACCGCAGTCAAGCTGGGCACGATCTTCGCCGCCCGGGAACTGCTCGATGCCCTCACCGAGCTCGAAGACGCCTTCGCCGCCAAAGCCCTCGAATTCCGCACGGTGGTGAAGATGGGCCGCACCCAGCTGCAGGACGCCGTCCCCATGACCCTCGGCCAGGAATTCGGCACCTACGCCGTCACGATCGGTGAGGACCGGCTCCGCCTGGCCGAAGCCGACCTGCTGATCCACGAAATCAACCTGGGCGCCACGGCGATCGGCACGGGACTCAACGCACCGGCAGGGTACGCTGCGGCCGCCTGCCGGCACCTCGCCGAAATCACGGGCCTGCCGCTCGTCACGGCGGCGGACCTGATCGAGGCCACCCAGGACGTCGGCGCCTTCGTGCACCTTTCCGGCGTGCTCAAACGGGTCGCCGTGAAACTGTCCAAGATCTGCAACGACCTCCGGCTGCTCTCCTCCGGCCCGCGCGCCGGCTTCGGCGAAATCAACCTCCCCGCCGTGCAGTCCGGGTCCTCGATCATGCCGGGGAAAATCAACCCCGTCATCCCCGAAGTGGTCAGCCAAGTCGCCTATGAGGTGATCGGCAACGACGTCACCATCACCATGGCGGCCGAAGCCGGGCAGCTCCAGCTCAACGCCTTCGAACCCATCATCGTCCACAGCCTCCACAAGAGCATCTCCCACCTGGAAGCCGCTTGCCGCACCCTTACGGCCCGCTGCGTCCGGGGCATCACGGCCAACACCGAACACCTCCGCCTCACGGTGGAACAGTCAATCGGCCTCGTCACCGCACTCAACCCGCACCTGGGCTATGCCACGGCCACGGCCATCGCGCAGGAAGCCCTCGCCACCGGCAAGGGCGTCGCGGAGCTCGTACTCGAACACGGGCTGCTCACCGCCGAGCAGCTCACCGACCTCCTCAGCCCGCAGCGCTTGGCCAACCTGAGCAAATAGCGCACCCTCGACCCCCGAAGGACCCCCATGACTTATCCCGAAACTGCCCGCGCCCAAAAACAAACGACCCAAAACCAGCCCGCCATCTCCGACCACACCATTCCCGCGCATGCCCATGCCTCCGAGGCAGCGCTGCACGCCGAGGACCAGGGCTACCACAAGGGCCTGAAACCCCGGCAGGTGCAGATGATCGCGATCGGCGGCGCCATCGGCACTGGCCTGTTCATGGGCGCGGGCGGCCGCCTCGCCACTGCCGGACCCGCCCTGGTCATCAGCTATGCAGTCTGCGGGTTCTTCGCCTTCATGATCCTGCGTGCCCTCGGCGAACTCGTGATGCACCGGCCGTCGTCGGGCTCGTTCGTCTCCTATGCCCGCGAATTCTTCGGCGAGAAGGCGGCGTTCGTCACCGGCTGGCTGTACTGGCTGAACTGGGCCATGACGGCGATCGTGGACATCACCGCCGTCGCGCTGTACATGAACTTCTTCAAGAAGTACTGGGCGCCGATCGCGGACGTACCGCAGTGGGCTTGGGCCCTGGCCGCCCTCGTCCTGGTCCTGGGCCTCAACCTCATCAGTGTCAAGGTGTTCGGCGAGCTCGAATTCTGGTTCGCGCTGATCAAGGTTGTGGCGCTCGTGTCCTTCCTTCTCATCGGCACCTACTTCGTCATCTTCGGCACCCCCGTCACCGGCCAGGAGGTCGGCTTCAGCCTCATCGCGGACAACGGCGGCATGTTCCCCAACGGTCTTTTGCCCGCAGTCGTGGTGATGCAGGGCGTCGTGTTCGCCTACGCCTCGATCGAGCTGATCGGCACCGCCGCCGGCGAGACGGAAAACCCGGAAAAGATCATGCCGCGGGCCATCAACACCGTGATCGTCCGTATCGCGGTGTTCTACGTCGGCTCGCTCGTACTGCTCTCGCTGCTGCTGCCCTATAACTCCTACAAGGCCGGCGAGAGCCCGTTCGTGACGTTCTTCGGCTCCATCGGCGTCGACGGGGTGGACGCCATCATGAACCTCGTGGTCCTGACCGCGGCCTTGTCCTCGCTGAACGCCGGCCTCTACTCCACCGGCCGGATCATGCGTTCGATGTCCGTTTCGGGTTCTGCGCCGAAATTCGCCAGCCGAATGAACAAGTCCGGGGTCCCCTACGGCGGCATCGCCCTTACCGCATGTGTGGCCGTCCTGGGCGTCATCCTGAACGCCCTGGTCCCGGCCGAGGCCTTCGAGATCGTCCTGAACGTCGCGTCGCTGGGCATCATCTGCACCTGGGCCATGATCGTCCTGTGCCAGATGCAGCTTGCCCGGCTCGCAGCCCGCGGGGAACTGCTCAGGCCCACCTTCCGGATGCCGGGCGCACCCGTCACGGGCTGGGTCACGCTGGCCTTCCTCCTGTCGGTGCTGATCCTCATGGCATTCGACTCGCCCGTCGGAACGTGGACCATCGCGTCCATCGTGGTCATCGTTCCGCTCCTGATGCTCGGCTGGCGCCTCAGCCGGCACCGCATCCTGGAAATTGCCGCCGTCCGCGACGGCTTCACCGGCCCGTATCCGCTTGTGGCGGCCCGTCCCGCGCGCGGCACGGACGGTTCCGCCGGCGGAGATTCGGAATAGTCTTCCGGGGTTCCGCCTCCCCGTAACGCAACGTCGGCGCAACCCCTCGCGGATAGGGTTCGCATATGCTCAGCAGACAGACTCACACTGGCTCAGCGACGAACCACCCGGGAGACACCTCATGACCAACTGGCGAATCAGGGATTTCCATTCCGCCGACCTTGACGGCATCCTGCACCTCTGGGAAACGCTCAAGGCCACCAACGTGGAACCGGTCTATGCACTCTCCGAGGTACTGGCCTCGTGCGAAAAGGACCACGCCGTCGTCGCGGTGCTGGGGGATCAGGTGGTGGGCGCCGCCGTCGGGCGCGCCGCCCATGACCAGGGCTGGATCGTGTTCCTCGCCACCCTCCCCGAGTACCGCGGCCGCGGCATCGGCACGTCGCTGCTGGCCGCCGTCGAGAACCGGATGGCGCCGCACGGCCTGAACAAGCTTTCTGCGCTCATGCCGGAATCCGAGACCCGGGTGGAGGCGTTCCTGGGCCGCGGGTTTGTGCTGAAGAAGAACCTGCGCTATTTCGAGCGGAAGATTCCGGTGCAGCGCCAGGAACTCGAACCGCTCAGCCTGCTGGGCGGCCGGATCCTGGCCCGCGACCTCTGGGAAAATGTCGCCGGCATGCGGAACGAGAAGGAACTGCTGGAACGCCGGCTGGTCCTGCCCTTGGCCGAGGCCGACCTCGCCGACGAGTACGGTGTGGTGCCGCCGCGCGCCGTCGTTCTCTTCGGCCCGCCCGGCACCGGCAAGACCACGTTCGCGAAGGCCATTGCGTCCCGGCTGGAGTGGCCCTTCGTGGAGGTATTCCCCTCCCGGCTGGCCTCCGATCCCAAGGGTCTTGCGGGTGCGCTGCGCGAGACTTTCCTGGAGATTGCCGAGCTGGAACACGCCGTGGTGTTCATCGATGAGGTGGAGGAGATTGCCTCCCAGCGCTCCGGTGAACCGCCGTCGCCGCTGCAGGGCGTCACCAACGAGCTCCTGAAGATCATCCCTGCCTTCCGCGAACAGCCCGGCCGCCTGCTGGTCTGCGCCACCAACTTCATCCGCGCCCTGGACACCGCGTTCCTGCGCCACGGCCGCTTCGACTACGTCATCCCCATCGGCCTGCCCGACCGCCAGGCCCGCGAGGCTATGTGGCAGCGGTTCATTCCCGCCACAGTTGTGGACGACGTGGACGTGGAGCTTCTGGTGGACCGCACGGAGGGATTCTCCCCCGCAGACATCGAATACGCGGCCCGGAGCGCGTCCCAGCGGGCTCTGGAGAAAGCGGTGTACGACGACGGCGGGCTGGCTTCCAGCGGCAACGCCTCCATCCGCGAGGCCGTCCGGAAGGGCCCCGCGACGCAGGACTACCTCGACGCGATTGCGGAGACCCGGACCACGGTGAGCGACGAGGTCCACCAGCAGTTCCTCGAGGACATCGACGCCCTGGGCCGGGTGTAGCCGCCGGCCTGCCGCACGCTGGTCAGAACGTGACGACGATCTTGCCCTTGGCGCGGCCCTGCTCCAGCGCGGCAAAGGCCTCGGCGATCCGGTCGAACGGATAGCTGCTGTCCACCACCGGCTGCAGCTGGCCGGCGTCGACGAGCGTTGCCAGGAAGCGCAGCCCGTCCCCGCTCGGGTGCATAAACAGGTAGCGGTAGCTGGTCTTCGCCTTGCGGGCGCGCCTGCGGATGCCCAGGCTCATCACCCAGAATGCTGCGGTGACCCACGGCGGAGCGTCAAGGTCTTTCGTCGCGGTGAGCGGCTCCGGAACCCCCGCGATGGAGACTACCCACCCGCCCGGCCGGAGGATGCGGAAGGATTTCTCCAGCGTCGCGCCGCCCACCAGGTCCAGCACGGCGTCGAAATCCTGCAGCACACCGGCGAAGTCCTCCCGCGTGTAGTCGATAACCCGGTCCGCCCCCAACCGCCGCACCAGTGCCTCTCCGCGGGCAGAGGCTGTAGTGGTGACCTCGGCGCCGAAGTGCTTGGCGAGCTGGATGGCGAGCGTTCCCACGCCCCCGGCGCCGCCGGCGATGAAAAGCCGGGTGCCGGGGCCGACGTCGAGTTCGTCGCGGAGCGCCTGCAGCGCAGTCAACCCGGCCAGCGGAAGTCCGGCGGCCTCGGCGAACCCGATGGACGCCGGCATGGCGGCCACGAGTTCCTGCTGCACGCACACGAACTCGGCGAAGGCGCCCAGCCTGCGTTTGTCCACCCGCGCGTAGACACGGTCCCCCACCGCGAAGCGGCTCGGGCCGGGTCCGACGGCGTCGACCGTTCCGGCGACTTCGCAGCCGGCGACGACCGGCAGCCGGAACGGGCTGATGGGACGCAGCCCGCCCTCGCGGAGCTTGAAGTCGACCGGGTTCAGGCCTGCGGCGGCGACCCGGATCCGGACGTCGCCGGGCCCGGGCTGGGGCTCAGCGAGGTCCCGGAGCTCCATGGCATCCGGCCCGCCGTAGCGGGTGAGGACGTAGCCGCGCACTGTCAGCCCCGGCGCGGCTCGGCCTCAGCGGCAGCAGGCTCGGCGGCAGCGGCTGGGACCTCGTCCGGCCCCGCCGTCGGGTCTTCCGTCGGCGCGTCGTCGTAGGAGAGGTTCTCGTAGTCGGTGTCATCCGCCTCGTCGAGCAGGTCGTCGAGTTCCTCGAGCAGCCACGGGTTGATCCGGGCCAGGATCTTCCGGGTTTCCTCCACCGGAACTGCGGCGTAGAGCACGGGGCGGGCATCGTTGTAGCGGGTTACCGGCGGTTTGTCCGGCCACTTCTCAGCCAGCGCCTTGACGCGCTCCGGCAGCGAATTGTGCGCGTTGTCCGCGATCTTCACGAGGGTGGCGTCGTGGTCCTCGGCGATGTAACGGATGCCGGCCTGGTAGTCGTCCGGGTTCTCGTGCAGGCGCTTGGTGACGCGCTCGATGATGTCCACGGCGCGCTCGGAAACGCCCATGTCCAGCAGAGCTTGCCGGGTCATCGGGGTGTCCTCTGCGATGTCGTGCAGATAACCGGCAATCCGGATGTCGTCGTCGAAGTCCGCCAGGGCATCCCCGACGGCGATCACGTGCTCGCGGTAGGGCCGCTTGAGCTTGTCCTTCTGCCGGTTGTGGGCCACTTCGGCGAGAACCTTGGCCGTCTCGACGGTAAAACTCGGTTGCGGGCTGCGCGATTCCCTAAACTCTGGTTCTGACATGCATCCAGCCTACGCGTCCGGCCCGGCCATCCCGGGCCAGATCCACGGCTCCCGCGACAGCGCGGCAGGGTCAAATGCGGCGAGGGCGTGCGCCAGCGGCCCGCCCGGCAGTCCAAGGGACCCCAGCAGAGCGTCCCGCACCTCGTCTACGGACGCCCCGACGGCCGCGAGGTCCGTGAGCGTAACGGCGCCGTCGCGCTTAGCCAGCCGTGCGCCGTCGGCGTTCAGGACGAGCGGAACGTGGGCATATTCCGGAACGGGAATATTCAGCAGGGAGGCGAGGTAGGCCTGCCGGGGCGTGGAGGGCAGCAGGTCGTCGCCGCGGACCACCTGGTCGATCCCCTGGGCGGCGTCGTCCACCACGACGGCGAGGTTGTACGCCGTCACCCCGTCGTTGCGGCGGAGCACAAAATCATCCACGACGCCGGTATAGCTGCCGTGCAGCACGTCCTGCACTGTCACCTCCGTGACGGCCGACCGGAGCCGGACCGCCGCGGGCCGGACGGCACGCTTCGCCTCACGTTCCGCCGCGGACAGCTCCCGGCATGTGCCCGGGTAGGCTCCCTGCGGGGCGTGCGGCGCGGACGGGGCCTCTTGGATTTCCCGGCGGGTGCAGAAGCACTCATACGTAAGACCCGCCGCGGCCAGCCGGCCGATCGCTTCCGTATAGAGGGTCCCGCGGTCGGTCTGGCGCACCACATCGCCGTCCCACGTAACCCCGACGGCGGCCAGGTCCCGGAGTTGCTCCGCCTCGGCGCCGGACCGGGCCCGGTCGAGGTCCTCAACCCGCATCAGGAACCGCCTGCCGGTGGACCGGGCGAAGAGCCAGGCGAGAATGGCGGTGCGGAGGTTGCCGACATGCAGTTCGCCGGAGGGGCTGGGGGCGAAGCGGCCGGCAGACGTCATGTCACCAGCCTAAGCGCAGCCTCCCCGTGGTCACTCCAGCAGCAACGCGGGGTCACAGCACAAGAGCCCCTCAGCTACCGATGACTTCGGAAAACCGACGTCGGTGGCTCAGGGGCTCTTGCCGTGCCGGGCCCGGGGCGTTGCTCCGGGCCATGGCACTGCGAATAAGGAGAACTGCGGTGAACGACGCGGAATGACGATGGTGTGAACAAGAGTCAGTCAGCGGGCGGGTTCCTTGCGGGAAGCCTCATCCAAGGTCCGGGTGGTGTGCCGGGGTGCTTGTAGCCTGTTGGGATGCGGCGGTGGCCGGCGTCCCTTCGTTGTCACTATTTCAACAGAAGCCCTACAGTTGGTGCAACGGACTTGGGTTGCGCTGGTCAATCTGATCAAGTCGGGACGCAACTACGTGCAGGAAGTGGTCACTTTGCAGGAACTCGACGCGACGGACCGGCGGATCCTCCTCGCCCTCGACGAAGACCCCCGGTTGCCGATCATGGTACTGGCCCAGAAACTCGGCCTGGCGCGCGGCACCGTACAGTCGCGCCTGGAGCGGATGACGGCGTCGGGCGCCCTGCGCCCCAACAGCAGCCGGGTCCTGCCCTCGGCGCTGGGCCGGGGCGTCGCGGCGTCGGTCAGCGCCGAACTGGACCAGAGCCACCTGAATGAGGCGATCGCTGCGCTGCGGAACATCCCGGAGGTGCTGGAGTGCCACGCCCCCGCCGGCGAGACCGACCTGCTGATCCGCGTGGTGGCGAAGAGTCCGGACGATCTGTATCGCGTCTCCGAGGAAATCCGGCTCTGCCCCGGGATCGTGCGGACGTCCACCAGCATGTTCCTGCGTGAGGTCATCCCCTACCGGACCACGGGGCTGCTGGGCGCCTGAACCAATGGCCTACACGGGCGGACCGGTATTGGGCTTCAGGTTCTTCATCACCAGCGTCGACGTGAGGCGTTCGACGCCAGGCAGCGAAGTCAGTTCGGCGTCGTAGAAGCGCTGGTAGGCGGGCAGGTCCTCGGCGATGACCTTTAACAGGTAGTCCGGGGAACCGAACAGCCGCTGCGCCTCCACGATATTCGGGTTGTCCGCCACGCGGTTCTCGAAAATCTCCATCGTGGCCCGGTCCACCTGGCGCAGGGTGACGAACACGATCGCCTCGAACCCGAGCCCCACGGCGGCCGGATCGATGTCCGCCCGGTAGCCGCGGATGACGCCGGAGGCCTCCAGGTCGCGGAGCCGCCTGTGGCAGGGAGCCACAGTCAGTCCCACCTTGGCGGCGAGGGCCGTGGCAGTCATGCGGCCGTCCTCTTTGAGGTAGCGCAAAATACTTCTGTCCAAATGGTCAATCACGCAATAATCGTACCGCCTCGAGGTGTTTCTGGGCGAAAAGAGGGAACACTTCCGGCGCCGAATTTCCTAGACTTTTCCTTTACCCACACGTCAGGAGATCACCATGAACCCCCAGCTGTTTTTCGCCTTTCTGGTGGTCGCCGGCGCGCTGGCCTGCACGCCCGGGGTGGACTGGGCGTATTCCATCACCGCGGGCCTGAAGCAGCGCAGCTTCGTGCCCGCGGTCGCAGGACTCTGCGGCGGCTACGTGCTGCACACGGTGCTGCTGGTGGCGGGACTGGCGGCCCTGCTGACGGGGATTCCCGGCGTGCTGGGCTGGCTGACGGTGGCCGGGGCGGCCTATCTTCTGTGGCTAGGACTTACCACCATCCGGTCCTGGCGCGGAGCAAGTTTCGGCGGCGCAGAGGTGCGGGCGCCGGCGAACCAGTTCCAAACGTTCCTGCGGGGCATGGGAACCAGCGGCATCAACCCGAAGGGACTGCTGTTCTATGTGGCCCTGGTGCCGCAGTTTGTCAGCCCGCAGGCATCCCTCCCGGTGCCGGTGCAGTCTGGCCTCCTCGGCCTGACCTTTGTTCTCTTGGTTGCCGTGGTCTACACCTGCGTCGCACTGCTGGCACGCAAGCTGCTGCACTCGCGGCCGGGAGCGGCACGGAAAGTGACGCTGGCCAGCGGCGTCATCATGGTTGCACTGGGCGCAGTGCTGCTGTCCGAACAGCTGCTGCCGCTCCTGGGCCAGGCCCTGTCGCGGGGCTGAGGCCCCCGTGCATGGAGCCGGCGCGGCGGACCGCAGGGCCGGTCACTTGCGCGGCATATACCATTCGGTGAATTCCGTGGCCCGGCCGTCCCCGGTGAGCTGGATGACCCAGAGATTGTCGTAGCTGCGGCTGTCCCCCCGATAGTCGGTGCGGCCCTGCACGAAGGCCCTCCCGCCGTCGACTCCGAGGAGTTTCCACTCGAAAGTCCAGTCCCCCGGCGCATCCCCCGCGGCGATCCAGCGCTCCACAATCTGCTCTCGCCCGATCCACGGCTCGGGATCATCCGGCCGGGTGGCGTACACGGCGCCTTCGGTGAATAGCGCGCGGATGTCCTCCGGATCGTTCGACGTCCAGGCCGTGACGTAGTGCTGCATCCAGCGTGCTGCCGCGTCTCTCATCCCTCGTTTGTACTCCCTGTTTTCGCCCGCCCGCAAGGGTCAGTGATCCGGCATGAAGCTCATTGCGCCGGGGATTCAGGCGTCGTCGGCCCGGCCGTATTCGCGGTCCCAGAGCTCATGCAATTCGGCGTCCTTCCGGACAGCCCGGACCGGCTCCAGATCGGCGGGCGGGCGGGGCTGCCACTCACGGCGGCTGAGCGCCCTCCGCCCATTGTCCAGCAGCAGGAGGGTCCGGTCCGTCAGGGCATCGCTGCGGAGCGTCAAGTCGGTTCCGCGTCGGCGCAGGACTTCCTGCAAGGCGGCACGGGCGGCCGCGTTGGCACCGAACTTCCGCAGCGAGCGCGCCCGGACCAGAAGCAACGCAGCCGAAAGGTCATCCCCGTTGAGCAGTCCTTCCGTATCCGCCACCACGTCCGCATCCCGTCCCAGCGAAGCGGCCAAGGAGCAGCGCGCCAGGGCCATGGGTAACGACGGCGGCAGCCCGGTCAGGGCCGCGAGGGCGGCCTCCCCCTGGCCGGTCTCGCGCAGCGAATGGGACAACGCCAGGAACACGGCTTCCTCGCTGAACAGGACCGGAACCTCGACCCGCTCCGCCACGGACACCCTAGTGATGACGCGGGCCAGGTACGTGAAGGCGTAACGGTTCGCGTCGTCGTCATTCCTGGTCAGCAGTCCGCGCTGGAGCAGTTCGGATGCGCGAAGATGGCCGCCCTGGGCGTAGCTCTGCAACCCCGCCATCAGGTAGCACAGCCCTGCCCAGCCGGGGTAGGTGTGCGCCAGCGCGATCAGCCGGTCCGGGTCGGAGCTACCGAAGATGGCGGCATGGACTGCCTTCGCCGCCTTGGCCGGTGCCCTCCCGCCGACCTTGCCGAGCCGGGGCGCGCCGCCCTCCACAGGCAAGGCGCCGCGGATCCGCCCGGCCAGGACCCCGGACACCACACCTCCCACACCGTCGGCGAGGCCGCGGACGGGTGTCCGGATGACCGGGGTGCGGAACGGCGTCAGGTCGCGGTGGTCGCGGTACAGCGCGGAAAGGGGTGTGGATCCGCCTGGTCCGGAGCTCATGTATCCATGTTAATGGGCACGGGCAGGCGGGGGCAGACTAGGCCGCGGCCGAAACCCACAGGCCGATCACCCAGGTGCTGCCGGCGAGGCAGGCGAGTCCGAACTCGACGATCATTCCCAGTCCGGTGGCTTTCAGCGCCGCCCAGCTGGAGGCCACGGCGGTACCGAAAACCCGCGTGCGGTGCAGCTCGCTCAGCAGCAGGCCCGCGGCGAAACCGACGAACAGGCCCACAACCGGGATGATAAACATCCCCACCACGCCGAACACCAGCCCGGTGACGACCGAGCGGCCCGGGATGCTGTGCTGTTTGAGTTTCCGGCCGGTCAGGACCGCGCTGGCGGCCATCCCCGCTAAGACGAAGACCATGCCGATCGCGAACACCACCCAGCCGGTGGTTCCGGCGCCGCCCCAGATGGCCCATGCCAGCAGGCTCAGCCCGATCAGGATGCTGCCGGGCAGCACGGGGATGACGGTTCCGGCCACGCCCACCAGGATGGCGAGGCCGCACAGGATCGTCACAACAGTCTCGGGGTTCATGGCCCCAGTCTATGGGCCGGCCCGGCCTCGGAGCGGGCCGGAGGCCGGCACGTCGACGGCGGCGCATCCCCCAAGGACGTGCCGCCGTCGACGTCTGTTCAGCTGTGGTTACTCGGCTTCAACCGCCGCGGCCACGGCGGCGGCTACCGCCGGGGCCACCCGCGAGTCCAGCGGGCTGGGGACGATGTAGTCGGCGGACAAGTCCTCATCGGCCAGTTCGGCGATCGCGCGGGCCGCGGCCAGCTTCATGGCCGGCGTGATCCGGCGGGCGCCGGCGTCGAGGGCGCCGCGGAAGATGCCCGGGAACGCGAGGACGTTGTTGATCTGGTTCGGGAAGTCGCTGCGGCCCGTGGCGACGACGGCCGCATACTTGCGGGCGACCTCCGGCAGGACTTCGGGGTCCGGGTTGGACAGGGCGAACACAATCGCGTCCTGGCTCATGAGCTGGAGGTGCTCCTCGGCCAGCTTGGAGGACGAGACACCGATGAACACGTCGGCGTCCAGCACGGCCTCGGCCGGGCCGCCGGAGACGCCGCGCGGGTTGCCGCTCGCGGCCAGCTGCGCTTTCTTGCTGGCGGGGTCGGCGGCGATGTCCGGACGGTCGCTGTTGATGACGCCGCGGGAGTCCAGCAGCACCACGTCGGTGATCCCGGCGGCAAGAAGCATCTGCGCGACGGCGATTCCGGCCGCGCCGGCGCCCGAGACGACAACGCGGAGTTTTTCGAGCCCGCGGCCGGTCACCTTCGCGGCGCCGGTCAGGGCCGCGAGGACCACGACGGCGGTGCCGTGCTGGTCGTCGTGCATAACGGGGCAATCGAGGGCCTCGATGAGCTTGTCCTCAAGTTCGAAGCAGCGCGGCGCCGAGACGTCCTCGAGGTTGACGGCGCCAAAGCTCGGGCGCAGGCGGACCAGGGTCTCCACGATCTCGTCGACGTTGGTGGTGTTGAGTACCAACGGGATGGAGTCGAGCTCGCCGAAGGCCTTGAACAGGGCCGACTTGCCCTCCATCACGGGCAGCGAGGCGCTGGCGCCGATGTCGCCGAGGCCCAGGACGGCGGTGCCGTCGCTCACGACGACGACGAGGCGCTGGGCCCACGTGAGTGTCTTGGCGAGTTCCGGGGTGGCGGCGATGGCGCGGCTGACCTGGGCAACGCCGGGCGTGTAGGCGATGGACAGGTCGCGCTTGCTGGCCAGCGGCACGGTGCTGGAAATGGAAAGCTTGCCGCCCTGGTGGGATGCGAAAATTTCCTCGTCGGTGAGCACCGCTACGGGCTCGGCGGGGGAAGTGGCGTCGGTGGGGTTGATCGTTTCAGTGGACACGTCGTTGTCTCCTGGGGCTCACCGTGGGCGTACGGCTCATGGAAGCTCAAGCACAGGCATGCTCAAGATGGTCTGGGGAACGTCGGCAGCGACCCGAGGTGGTGGGTCTGCGGTGACGCTCCGGGTACTGCAGGCGGCAGGGCCGCTCCGGTTCTGCAATGGTAAACACAACATTCCGGGCGCAAGGTGTCACACGACACAAACCGGCATCCGGTGAAACGTTTATCCCGCGCTTCTGGTGAGCCGCATCACGCAAAACGGCCCCTACTGCCCAGTAGAAAACCGGATTGGTCTAGACCAGTTACGCGGCAGGGCGGCTGGATGTCAGCAGGAAGCAGGCCTTCTTGAGGTCTCCCTCGGCCTCGAAGAGCGAGAGGCGGCGGCAGCGGACGGACTGGACCAGTCCGGTGACGGTCAGCAGCAGGACCCGGGAAATGGCGGCGTCGCCGCTCACTTCGGTGATGGCCTTCTCAGCCGTGGAGTCGATCTCGCGGAGCAGCCTCGTGGTGTCCGTGCCTTTGGTGTAAACGGCTTTGTTCAGGCATTGCTCCACGGCGGGCTGCATCAGGCGCATGTGGAAAATTTCCATGACAACCCCGACGAGAGCCTGGGCCGGAACGTCCCGTTCGGGGACTCCGGCCGGCGAGTTGGCCGCATGCAGTTCCGTGAGCTGCTTGCGGTAGAGCGCCAGCATGAGCTGGGTGGCGGAGGGAAAGTAGCGGTACAGGGTGCCCAGCGGAACATCGGCCTTGGCAGCGACTTCGGAGAGGACCACGGAGTCCAGGCCCTTGCGGGCGAACCCGGCGGCAACGTCGAGGATCCGCGTGTAGCGGAGCCGCTGCCGGGGCAGGGTGGGCGGAGGAGCCATCGGTGGAAGTTCTGAGTGGAATTCAGGCATCAGCAGCGTTCCGGGGTCGGTTTTCTCGGCAGCCCGGAGGGATCCCCCACAGCACTGCCGCGGCAATTCCGTCCACTATACGCCACGCTCCCGGGCCCTCAGCGAGTCACAGGCGGTGCCGCCCGCACCCGGGCACAGCCTCCCCGGCGGCGGGTCCGGGCCCTAGTCGACGCCCTTGATCTTGACCACAAAGACGGCCCCGAGCAGGCCGATCACAGCCGCCGCGACGTACAGGGAAACGTAGCCGCCCCACAGCGTCACGAAGGGGAAGGCGATGAGCGGAGCGAGCACCTGGGGCAGGGAATTGGCGATGTTGAGGACACCCAGATCCTTTCCGCGGCTCAGCGCCGCCGGGAGGACCTGGGTGATGAGGGCGAAGTCCACCGCGAGGTAGCAGCCGAAGCCGATGCCCAGCACCGAGGCGCCCACGAGGGCGCCGGCCCAGTTCGGCGCGAACGCGAGGATCAGCGAGGCCACCGCAATGATGACGGACGAGATGATCACCAGCGGCTTCCGCTTACCCATCCGGTCGCTCAGCCGGCCGCCGATCACGCTGGTGATGATCACCATGACGGCGTAAAGCCCGGTCAGGACCAACACGCCGAACTCCGGCGCGATGCCCTGCGTCTCTTCAAGGCGGACCGCGTCCTTGAGGAAGAAGAGCAGGTAAAGGGTCACCATGTGGTTGCCGATGTTCACCAGGAGCCGGGTCAGCCAGGCCCAGGCGAAGTCCGGGTAGAGCGCCGGGGAAATCCAGAAACCCCTCGCGAAGCCGGCCAGGCTGAACGGCGGGCGGGCCCCCGCGGGGAGCTGGACGTCGTCGTTCCTGAAGAAATACAGCACGACGCCGGCGAGCAGCGCCACGGCGCAGACCAGATAGCCGACGGCGAAGTTACCCGTCACCGCTGCGGCGATCACGGCGCCGACGAGGATGCCCACCGTCTGTCCCATGGCGGCGAGTCCCCCCACCGTGCCGCGCTGGGCCACGGGCACACGGTCCGGGATGGCCGCGGTGATGGCGGCATAGGCACCGTTGCACCCGGCCTGCACCAGGCACCAGAGCAGCGTCATGATGGCCACGTTGGGCGCCCCCGCGAGCGCGATCAGGGCCGCGGCGCCGAGGACGGCGCCGAAGAGTACCCAGGGGACCCGTCGACCCAGGCGCGAGGTGGTGCGGTCGCTGAATGCGCCGAACAACGGGTTGGCCACGAGTGAGACGGCAGCACCGGCTCCGGTCACGAGGGCGAGGATGGCTTCTTTGTCGCCTTCGCTGAACGCTTCCGCCTGTTGGCCAAGGAGGACCTGGATCGGGCCGAAGAAGGCCGCATTGATGCCCAGGTTAACGAGGACGACTCCGGCAATCCATACTGGCCGGACGGCCCTGTCGGGTTCGGCGAGCGCCACCGCCGTCGGGCCGTCGGCGGCGAGGCGGCCAAGGGCAGGGTCCGGAGCTGCTCCGGGCATATCGGACAGGCTCATGTGGTTCGGTTCCCCCCGGAAACGGATGACGCAGACTGAAGGTCAGTGTGGAGCCAGACTATCGTGGGGATCACGATCCGCACCCCTCTTTCCAGTGCACAGGAGAACTCATGGCCGCATCCGCTGTTAATACCGCCGATCTCTTCGACGAACGGGGCGAGGAGCTTGACTCCGTGGCTCTGCAGTTCCAGTCGCTCGGCGGCCATACCCACTTCAGCGGCCCGGTCCGGACCATCCGCTGCTTCGAGGACAACGCCCTGGTCAAGTCCGCCCTCGCCACACCCGGCGACGGGGCGGTCCTGGTGGTGGATGGCGGCGGATCTCTGCGCACTGCGCTCATGGGGGACCTGATCGCGGCAAGCGCCGTCGCGAACGGCTGGGCCGGCGTCGTGATCAACGGCGCAATCCGTGACCGGACCGCCATCGCGGGGCTGCCGCTCGGCGTGAAGGCGTTGGGCAGCAACCCGCGCAAGAGCGCCAAGACGGGCGACGGAGAGAGCGACGTGGAACTGGAGATCGACGGCGTCGTAATTCGGCCCGGCGCCAAGATCTGGTGCGATCCGGACGGGATCCTGGTCGAGCGCTGAGCCGGGCCGAGGTGAGACTTCGCGCCCATGTCTCCCCTGTGTAAGGGCGCGAACTCTCACCTCGGCGTCCATCCCCGGGACTGAATCGTGCGTCGGACCCTGCCGACGACGGCGGGGCGCTCTCCCTGCAGGTCGTCCTTCGAGATCCTCACCTCGACCCAGCCCAACCGGTCCAAAAGGGAAACTCCGGACCGTGCTCAGACACCAGGGAATCGCCGTCGGCCACGAGGTCGTCCAACCGCAGAGTAGCCGCCAAGTCGAGGAAGGTGCGTTCGGGCGAAGTGACCCGGACGCCGTCGAGAATCACCACGTCCCCGGTCCGCAGATCAAGCCGGTGGCCCGCCACGTTTGCCCGCTTGGGGATGCTGCCACCCCGGGGCCGGGCCAGATGGATCCGCCAGTCGCAGTCGGCCCAAAGGGGCAGGCCAACGCTCCAAATCCGCGCCGCCGGGAAGTGGCAGAGAACCGTGCATTCATCGAGCTGGCAGTAGGCCCTCAACGCAGCGGTGCCTTGCGCGCCGCTCCCGACCGGGACGCGGATGCCACGGGACACGGTGACCAGATCCTGGGCACGGGTCCGCTTCCGTGGGATTCCCGCGGCATCCGCGGCAAGGACGGAGAAAGAGCCATCAGCCAGTGGACGCGGGAGCTCAAATCGGCGCATCCCCTCATGATGACGGGATCCGGCGCCGCCTGCTTAGGTTATCCACACCTTGCACTCCACCCGTCCCCCACACATCCCCGCCCGGAACCACCGAGGAGAGAGTTCGCGCCCATGGTTGGACCAGACATCGGCGCGAAGTCTCACCTCGACGGCGCACTGTATGTTTCGTCTCACTTTTTGCGGCGTGTGACAGGGGTCGCTCCGGCTCTGGTGTAAGACTTGGTAGCTGCGGCGCAGGCCGTGGAACGCGAAATGCCGAGGGAGCCCAATGACAACCACCCAAGACCAGACCGCCGCCAAGATCCCCCACCGGGTCATTTGGCTGGCCGTGGCGGGCGCCGTGGGCGGCTTCCTCTTCGGCTTCGACTCCTCGGTGGTCAACGGCGCCGTCGACGCCATCAAGGACGAGTTCGCGCTCAGCGAGGCCGTGACCGGCTTCGCCGTGGCCGTCGCCCTCCTCGGCTGCGCGGCGGGCGCCTTCCTGGCCGGCAAGGTTGCTGACCGCTACGGGCGCATCCCGGCCATGAAGATCGGTGCGCTGCTGTTCCTGGTCAGCGCCATCGGCACGGGCTTCGCTTTCAGCGTGTGGGACCTTATCTTCTGGCGCCTCGTCGGCGGACTGGGCATCGGCCTGGCCTCCGTGATCGCCCCGGCCTACATCTCCGAGATCTCCCCGCGCCACGTCCGCGGACGCCTGGCCTCGCTCCAGCAGCTCGCCATCACCACCGGTATCTTCGCCGCGCTGCTCTCGGACGCCCTCTTCGCGAACTTCGCCGGCGGCGCAGACCAGGATCTCTGGTTCGGCCTCGAGGCCTGGCGCTGGATGTTCCTCGCCGGTGCGGTCCCCGCCGTCGTCTACGGCTGGATTGCCTTCACCCTCCCCGAGTCGCCGCGTTTCCTGGTGTTCCAGGGCAAGGATGAGGAAGCCCTCAAGGTCTTCCAGTCCATCGCCCCGGATGAGGACACAGACCGCCACCTGCGCGACATCAAGACCGCCATCGAGGAGGACAAGGTCGCGGGCCAGAAGGGGTCCCTGCGCGGCAAGGCCTTCGGCCTGCAGCCCGTGGTGTGGATCGGCATCATCCTGTCGGTGCTGCAGCAGTTTGTCGGGATCAACGTGATCTTCTACTACTCCACCACCCTGTGGAAGGCTGTCGGGTTCCAGGAAAAGGACTCCCTGACGATTTCCGTGGCCACGGCCGTCACGAACATCCTGGTGACCCTCGTGGCGATTGCCCTGGTAGACCGGATCGGCCGCCGTCCCATCATGCTCGCGGGTTCCATCGGCATGGCCGCCTCGCTGGGCACCATGGCCCTGGCCTTCGGGTCCGCCACCGGAACCGGCGACGCGATTTCGCTGCCCGGCGCATGGGGCCCTGCCGCCCTGGTGGCCGCCAACGTCTTTGTGATCAGCTTCGGCGCCTCCTGGGGCCCGCTCGTCTGGGTGCTGCTGGGCGAAATCTTCCCGTCCCGGATCCGTGCCCGCGCCCTGGGCCTCGCCGCGGCCGCGCAGTGGATCGCGAACTTCGCCATCACCCTGAGCTTCCCTGCCATGGCGGCTGCCTCGCTGCCCCTGACCTACGCCATGTACGCGATGTTCGCGGCGGCGTCGTTCTTCTTCGTGAAGTTCAAGGTGCCGGAGACCAACGGAATGTCACTGGAGCAGGCCGAGACCCTCTTCGTGCCCAAGGGTTCCGCGAAGGGGTCGGCAAAAGCCTGAGCCGTTCGGCACCCGCGCCTTGCACCCCGCGAGGTGACAGCTAACGCCCATGTTCCTGCGGAACATGGGCGTTTTCTGTGACCTTGGAGGGTTGTGCCCGCGGCCGCGGGCTGGCTAGACCACTCGCGGCTCGTGCGCGGTCAGGTAGCGGCGTCCGCCGAAGACCACGGCAATCGCGGCCACCATGGCCAGCGCACCGGCGAAGAAGGGGACCTGCGGGCCGAAGTGCTCGCCCAGCTGCGCGGCGGCAAAGGGCGCCAGTGCGCCGCCCATCCAGCGCACGAAGTTGTACCCGGCGGAGGCCACCGGCCGGGGCGAATCGGAAACCCCCATGGCCAGCTCCGTGTAGATGGTGTTGTTGACGCCCAGGAGCGCCCCGGAAACCACCACCAGGACCACGACGGCAGGCACCGAGTGTCCGGCGGCCAGTCCCAAGCCCACGAGGTCCAGCACCAGCAGGACCAGGGTGCCGGTGAGCACCCGGACGGCCCCGAAGCGGTTCTGCAGCACAGGCGCAGCAAACACGGAGAACACAGCAACGGCGACGCCCCAGCCAAAGAACACCCCGCCGATCCCGTACGCGTCCATGCCCAGGATGAAGGGCGTGAAGGCCAGGACGGTGAAGAAGCCGTAATTGTAGAACAGGCCGCTGGCCGCCGTCGTCCGGAGTCCCTTGTGCCCCAACGCGAGGAGCGGATCCCGGAGCCGGACCTTCCGCTCAGGCAGCGGCGTCTTGGGTAACAGGGCAATAAGCGCGATGAACGCGGAGGCCATCAGCACGGCGGTGCCGAAGAACGGGGCGCGCCACTGCCAGCCGCCAAGCAGTGCACCCAGGAGCGGGCCCAGGGAGATGCCCAGGCCGAGGGCGGCCTCGTACAGGATGATCGCCGTGCCGGCTCCGCCGCTCGCGACGCCGACAATCACGGCCAGCGCCGTGGCCACAAAGAGGGCGTTGCCCAGCCCCCAGCCGGCCCGGAAGCCGATGAGCTCAGCCACGCTGCCCGAGGTGCCGGACAGCGAGGCGAACGCGACGATCACTGCCAGCCCGATCAGCAGCGTCCGCTTACCGCCGATCCGGGAGGAGACGTAGCCGGTAATCAGCATCGCAACGGCGGTAACGAGGAAATAGCTCGTAAAGAGCAGGGATACCTCGCTTTGCGAGGCATCCAGGTTCTTGGCGATCGCGGGCAGGATGGGATCCACCAGCCCGATGCCCATGAAGGCGAAGACGGCTGCGAGAGCCGTGGCCCACACCGCCTTGGGCTGCTTGAGTAGTGAGGCCTTCTCCGCCTCGAGGGTAACGTCGGCTGCCGGTAGGGTGTCGGCTGGCTGGCCGTGCATATTTGGTACTCCTGGTTGATTGGAATGTCGGTTGAAGATCAGGCCTGGACCGTCGCGTTGATCCTGCCAATGACCGGCAGGGCGGCAGCCAGGGTGGCGCGTTCATCGTCCGAAAGGGACGAGAGGACGCCGGCCATGACGGCATTGCGGCGCTCATTGGCGGAGGCGACGGCGGCGAGCCCGGCTTCGGTGAGCCTCACCCGGACGGCCCGGGAATCCTCGGGGTCCGGTTCGCGCCGAGCGAGGCCGGCGCGCTCGAGCTTGATGATCTGCTCGGTGGCGCTGGGTACCCTGACGCCTAGGTTCCGGGCGATTTCACCGACCCGCACTCCGGCGGCGGAGGAACCACCGCCGGCCTCGCGGGAAGTTCCTGCGTCCATCAGCATCTTGAGCGTGCTGAGCTGGGCGGCGCTGAGCTCGCCGTCAGCGTCCAGTCGGCGGACGAGGTAGATGCTGTGGCGGAGGGCCTCACGGAAGTCCTGGGCCAGGGCCAGAAGGCCGGGATCGGTCGTTTCGCTCACACTCATAGTTAGGTAGCCTAACAGTTAGGCTACCTAATGGTCAAAGAAAAGGAGTTGCCCTATCACTTCCGGTGGTTAGAACCCGGATTTGGGCGCACCAAGTGATAGCGCAACCGAGGGGGCGCCAACAAAGCCGCCGACGCCGGAACTCGGGTGAGTTCCGGCGCCGGCGGCTTGCTTTCGCGATGGGAATCGGGCTAGACGGCGGCCTTGGCCTCCTCGACCATGGCGGAGACGGCCTTGAACAGCGGGTGGTCCGGCGCCAGACCGGTAATGGTCGCCGTCGCCTCGTCCGCGCCCGAGGAAGCCAGAATCTTCCCGAGCTCCACGGCTTCAGTGTCGGCCGGATCGTTGAAGCGCAGGGCCGCGGCGATCGCACCGAGCAGGGCCTCCGGGACGATCCCGCGTTCGGCCAGCTCCGCTGCGGGCCCGATGAAGCGTTCGTGCCGGCTGAGCTTGCGCAGCGGCGCCCGTCCCACCCGATTCACGGTGTCCGGCAGGTGCGGGTTGGAGAAACGGCCCAGGATCTTCTGGACGTAGGCCTCCTGCTCGTCACGGTTGAAGCCGTGCTTGGCCACCAGCAGTTCCTTGGTTTCGTCCAGGACGGCGCGCACGTCCGCGGAGACATCCTGATCGGTCATGGCCTCGGAAATCTTGCCCAGGCCGGCTTCGAAACCGAAATAGGCCGCCGCGGCATGCCCGGTGTTCACGGTGAACAGCTTCCGCTCGATGTACGGCTCCAGGTCATCCACGAACGTCGCTCCCGGAATCACCGGCTCCTTGCCCGCAAACGGGGTCCGGTCGATGACCCATTCGTAGAAGGTCTCCACCGTGACGTCCAGGCCCTGCCCGGGCTCCTGGTTGGGCACGATCCGGTCCACCGCCGTGTTGGCGAAGACGGCGGCCGCGTCCAGGGAGCCGGCGGCCGGATCCCACTGCGCTGCAACTTCGGCCTTCAGGGTGTCCGTGGCGTTGATGGCGTTCTCACACGCCATCACCTGCAGTGGCGCCAGCCCGGCGGCGCGGGCCGTGATCCCCTTGGCGATCACAGGCGCCAGGAACTTGAGGATGTGGGGCCCCACGGCGGTGGTGACGATGTCCGCCGTCGCGATTTCCGCGATGACGTCCGCCTCCTGGGTGCTGGAGTTCAGCGCGCGGAAGTTCTCCACGGTGCGGACGGCGGGGTTGTCCCCCACCTCGTGGACCTGGTAGCTGTCCGCGGCGGCCAGCTGGTTGATAAGGTCCTCCGCGACATCCGCGAACACCACCTCATACCCCGCCTCGTGCAGCAGCAAGCCCACGAACCCGCGTCCGATGTTCCCGGCTCCAAAATGAACGGCCTTCACTATGAATTGACCTTTCCGAACAGGTCAAGGACTTCCTCGACGGTGGTGGCCGCCTCAAGCTGTGCCACCTGCGCCTTGTTGGTGAAGACCTTGGCGATCGAGGACAGGATCTGCAGGTGTTCGTTGTTGATGCCGGCGACGCCGACCACAAACTTCACTTCCTTGCCGTTCCAGTCGATGCCGTCCGGGTACCGGACCACGGAGACCGCGGACTTCATGATGTGGTCCTTCGCGGCGTTGGTCCCGTGCGGGATGGCGAGGTAGCTGCCCATGTAGGTGGACACGGACTCCTCGCGTTCGTGCATGGCGTCCAGGTAGCCGGAGTCGACGGCGCCGCGGTCCAGCAGGAGCCGGCCGGCCTCGTCGATGGCGGCGTCCCGCGTGGTGGCGGTGCCGTTGAGGACAACGCTTTCGGCCACCAGGATGCCGGCGGGACCGGCCTCCTCGGGTGCTTCCGCCGCGGCAGCGGCAGGAGCGCCGACGGCGGGAGCAGCACCAGCCGCCGGGGCGGCGGCGCCCGTTCCCCCGTCCGTGTTGCTGGCCTGGACGAGCTCCACGATCTCGTCGTAGCGCGGGCTGTTCATGAAGTTGTCCACCGAAACGTGGACGGCGCTGGCGGTGACGGGCTTGGCCCGCTCCGTCAGGTCCTGGTGCGTGATGACGACGTCGTACGTGTCCGTGAGGTTGGCGATCGCGGAATTGGTGACCTTGACGTCCGGGAAGCCGGCCGCCTTGATCTTGTTCCGCAGCACCGAGGCGCCCATCGCGCTGGAGCCCATACCGGCGTCGCACGCAAAGACGATGTTCTTGACCGGTCCGGCGAGGACGGCGACACCGCCGGCGTTCATGCCCGCGCCGGTCAGGGCGGAGGAAATCGAGCTCTTCTTGCCCTTGAGGGCTTCCATCCGGTGGGTGGCTTCGTCCAGGTCGTCCTCCGCGGTCGCCTTGCTGGCCTTCAGGATCACCGAGGCGATGAGGAAGGACACGATGGTGGCGAACAGCACGGAGAGTGTCACACCGACGTAACTGTCGCGTGCGGTCGCTGCGTAGACGGCAAGGATGCTGCCCGGGGCTGCCGGTGAGCGGAGCCCGGCGCCGGTGACCACCAGGGTGAAGATGCCGGTCATGCCGCCGCCGATGGCGGCGAGGATCATGATGGGCTTCATCAGCACGTACGGGAAGTAGATCTCATGGATGCCGCCGACGAACTGGATGACGGCTGCGCCCGGCGCTGACGCCCGGGCGAGCCCCGTGCCGAAGATCGAGTAGGCCAGCAGGATGCCGAAGCCGGGACCGGGGTTGGCTTCGAGCAGGAACAGGAGGGACTTGCCCTCCTCCAGGGCCTGCTGCGTTCCCAGCGGCGTGAGGATGCCGTGGTTGACCGCGTTGTTCAGGAACAGGACCTTGGCGGGTTCGATAAAGATGCTGGTGAACGGAAGCAGTCCGTTAAGAACCAGGAATTCGACGACGGCGCTGGCGCCGTTGCTGAAGGCCTTCACCACCGGGCCGACCACCAGCATGCCGACGACCGCCATGCCGGCGGCCAGGATGCCGGCCGAGAAGTTGTCGATGAGCATTTCGAAGCCGGGTTTGACCCGGCCTTCCCAGATCTTGTCCACCTTCATCATGAGCCAGGCCGTGAGGGGGCCGAGAATCATGGCGCCGATGAACATGGGGATGTCCGTGCCGACGATGACACCCGTGGTGGCCACAGCGCCCACGACGCCGCCGCGCACGCCGTAGACCATCCGGCCGCCGGTGTAGCCGATCAGGAGCGGCAGCAGGTAGGTGATCATTGGTCCGACAAGCTTGGCGAGCTCCTCATTCGGCAGGAATCCCGCCGGGATGAACAGCGCCGTGATGATGCCCCAGGCGATGAACGCGCCGATGTTGGGCATGATCATTCCGGACAGGAACGTCCCAAATTTCTGAACGTGTACCCGCATGCTGGTGCGGGGTTTCGCAACTGTCTCTGTTGCCATGTGAATTCCTAACCGTCATTCCTGCTGCATCGCAGGATCGTCCGATAATTTCGCGAAAGCTAGCTGGTGGAGCTGGTTGAGATCCGGTGGAGCCATTCGAGGAAGAGCTTGAGTTCCGAGCTGGACAGCTGGTCCGAGTGCGATGCCTGCAATGCCGCGTTCAGGGCGATCGCCGCCACAACCACCGAGGATTTCCCGGAGGCTTCAGGACTGCTGCTCTTGGCCTGGTCCGAGGACACCGCAAAGATCATGGCGTCGCGGGTCATGGTGGAGAGCTCGAGGTTGCGCTCGGGCGCCTTTTCCGTGATCAGCATCAGCGTCACCCCCACGTTGGCAGCCAGGATGCTCCTGGCTGCCTCCCGCGGAGGGACGTTCAGTTGGCCGGCGACGGCGGCCTTGTTCAGCATCTCCTCCATGAGGCCCTCGGCGTCGGCGACGACCGCCGGGCGGCTCTCGGGGCGGATATTGCCAAACATGACGAGGTACAGTTCCGGCTGGTTGAGCCCGAACTGCACATGGTTGTCCCACATCCGCCGGATATCTTCCAGCGGCTGCCCGGACGGCGCAAAGTCACGTTCGCCCGCGACGTACTCTTCGAATCCTGCCGCGACGACGGCGTCGAACAGCCCTTCCTTGTCACCGAAGTGGTGGTAGAGGGTGGGCGCCGTAACGCCAGCCAGCTGCGTGATCTGGCGGGTGGAAACCGCACCCCCGGCGGAGTTGGCCAGCAACTCGGCGGCTGCACGGAGCAGCCGCGTCTTTGGCGGAAGCTGGCCATCGAAACTCATAACCGCTACCCTAGCACCTATAGCAACGCTATATGAAGTGCATCACATACAATTTTTTCAGGTACCGGATCCGCCCGCCGACGTAGCCGTCGACTGGCCTACCCGGACGATCCGGCACGGAGTCTCCGGCCGGATCGGACGGCCGGCTCCGGCGCTACCTGACTCACCGGCTTACGGGCCCACGGCAGAGAATGAGGACCTTCAGTGCAGAACTTCCCAGGAGTAGGCGTCAGCCCCGGCCGCATCATCGGAACCATCCGCCAGATGCCCAAACCCGTCAGCGAACCGCCGGCCGGGGAACAGCTGCCGGCCGGCGCCACCGCCGAGGACGCGACGGCGGCGCTGAAGACCGCCGCCAAAGCCGTCCACGATGAGCTGAAGGCCCGGGCGGAGACGGTCAGCGGCGACGGCAAGGCGGTCCTGGAAGCGACTGCGCTCATGGCGACGGACACCATGCTCCTGAAATCGGCCGCCAAACTGATCGGCCGCGGCACGTCCAGCCAGCGGGCCATCTGGGAAGCTGGCGGCTCTGTCTCGGAAATGCTGCACAACCTGGGCGGCTACATGGCCGAGCGCGCCACCGACGTCCTGGACGTCCGGGCCCGGATCGTGGCCGAACTGCGCGGAGTCCCGGCACCGGGCATCCCGTCCTCCCCCACCCCGTTCATCCTGATCGCCGAGGACCTGGCCCCGGCGGACACCGCCACCCTGGACCCGGAGAAGATCCTCGCCCTGCTCACGGCAGGCGGCGGGCCGCAGTCCCACACCGCCATCATTGCCCGCTCGCTGGGCCTTCCCGCCGTCGTCGCCGCGACCGGCGTCGACCAGCTGCCGGACGGCACGGAGGTGTACGTGGACGGCGCCGCCGGACTGATCACGGCGGACCCGGATGACTCCCAGCGGGCCGCGGCCGAACACTGGGCCGCCACCGCCTCGCTGCTGGCCGACTTTGACGGCACCGGCGCGACGGCGGACGGCCACCTGGTGCCGCTGCTCGCCAACGTCGGCGGGGCCAAGGACGCCGTGGCCGCCGCCAAGCTCAACGCGCAGGGGGTGGGGCTGTTCCGGACCGAATTCTGCTTCCTGGAGCGGGACACCGAGCCCACCGTGGACGAACAGGCTGCCGCGTACAAGGGCGTCTTCGACGCCTTCCCGGGCAAGAAGGTGGTGCTCCGGACCCTTGACGCCGGCGCGGACAAGCCGCTGCCGTTCCTCACCGACGCCACCGAACCGAACCCGGCCCTCGGCGTCCGCGGGTACCGCACCGATTTCACGACGCCGGGCGTGCTGGAACGCCAGCTGCAGGCCATCGCCCGGGCCGAGCAGGAATCCGAGGCGGACGTCTGGGTGATGGCGCCGATGATTTCCACCGCCGAGGAGGCCGCCCGCTTCGCCACGCTGTGCGCCGAGGCCGGAATCAAGACCCCAGGCGTGATGGTGGAAGTGCCGTCCGCGGCGCTCACCGCCGAGGCCATCCTCCGTGAAGTGGGGTTCGCGAGCCTGGGCACCAACGACCTCACCCAGTACGCCATGGCGGCGGACCGCCAGCTCGGCCCGCTCGCCGCCCTCAACACGCCCTGGCAGCCCGCCGTCCTTCGGCTGGTCGGGCTGACTGTGGAGGGTTCCGCCGCGGAAGGCCACAACAAACCCGTCGGCGTCTGCGGCGAGGCCGCCGCGGATCCCGCCCTCGCCGTCGTCCTGACCGGGCTTGGCGTCTCGACGCTGTCCATGACGGCCCGGTCGCTCGCCGCGGTGGCGGCAGTGCTGAAGACCGTCACCCTGGCCGAGGCGCAGGCGCTGGCCAAACTGGCGCTCTCCGCGCCGAGCGCCACCGAGGCCCGCGCCTGGGTCCGGGCGAAGCTTCCGATCCTCGAGGAGCTGGGGCTGTAGCGGCGCGGCAGGGCATGGCATGGCATGGCTGGCAGGCGGCAGTGTGCGACTGATCCGCGGGCGCTAGGATGCACTCCATGACACAGATAGCTCCCCGGGTGGCGGCCGCCCTTCCGGCCGATGAGGCGCAGAAACTCCAGTACGCTCTCCACGGCAGCGACGACATCACGGTGTTCGTGGACGGCACCGTCCACCGGCTGCCGGCCCAGGCGCGGGACGCCGTCGTCGACCTGCTGGCCCGGTTCAGCCGGGGCGAGGCGGTGACGGTCAGCAGCGTGGAGGAAATGCTCACCACGTCGCGGGCCGCGGAGCTGGCGGGAATCTCGCACACCTACCTGCGGAACATGACGGACCGTGGTGAAATTCCGGTGGAATACCGGGGCACGCACCGGCGGATCAGACTCGCCGACATCATGGCCTGGATTGAGAAGCAGAAGAAGAACAGTACCGCCGACGGCGCCCGGGACCACGGAAATGACGGTGCCGCGGATGCTTCGTGACGGCGTGATAAGGATCAAACAACGATCCCGGCCCTGCGCGGAAACGTGGGGAAGGCCGGGGTTACGCTTGGATTGTGGGTAAGTTCAGAGGGTGGCACATTGTGGCAGGCATTGCCGCCATGGTGCTCACCGGCATCCTCGGAACCGCGATGGGGCTGAACAATACGGCAGCCTTTATGTCCAGCTGTGTTGCGTTTGTGGCTGTGGCGATGTGGATGGACGGCAGGATTACCCGCCGCAGGCGAGAAAGCGCGCGAGAAACAGCGCGAGAAAGAGCGCGGGAAACAGCGCGAGAGGCATCGCGGGACGTGGCGCGAGAGGCAGCGCGGGAGACGGCACGGGACCCTGCCTTGGACTCCGACTCCTCCAACCGCGAGCACTAAATCCTGGGCCTTCCCGCCCAGCGCCGCGCCTTCAGCGCCGCATGCAGCTCCAGCCGCACCATCCCCTTGAGCGGGTCCACGCCTAGCAGCTGCCGAATCCGGCCCAGCCGGTTGTAGATGCTGCTCCGGTGCAGGTGCAGCTTGTCCGCCACTTCCTGGACCGAGCCGTCGTTGTCGTAGAAGAGCTCCAGCACCGGCAGCAGCTCCTGGTTCCGGTCATGGTCCTCCAGGAGGCGGAAATAGACAGACCCGGCGTCCGCCCATGCCCCCGCACCGCCGCCCGCCGAGGCCAGCAGCTGATAGATTCCGGTGGCGCGGCAGTCGACGAGCTCCCCCAGCTGGGGATCCACCGCCGCTGCCTGTGCGGCCTGCCGGGATTGGCGGTAGGCGTCCGCCAGTTCCCGCGGCCGCGCGAAGCCCTCGGAGGTCCCCAGGATGATCCGATCGACCGCCCTGCCGGAGCGTTTGGCCAGCTCCAGCTGGTAGTGGACCAGCACCTGGGCGTGGTCCGCCCGGCCGGTAGATTCCTTGAACAGGACCACGGAGTGCGTCTCCGTGCCCGCGCTGAACAGGGCGGCGTCCACCCCGATGGTGGACTGCAGCGCCGCGGAACGGTGGATCAGCGTGGAGGCGTTCGGGTCCGATCCTTCCGCCCAGCCGTCCGCATCCAGGACCGTCACGAGCTGCCAGGGCCCGCGCCCCTGCACTTCCTTCCACCCGCCCACAGCCGCGACGGCGTTGGACTCGCCCCGGCAGGCGGCCAGGAATTCCTGCTCGCGGCGGCGGCGGAACTCGGATTCGGCCGTGTTGGATTCCAGCAGCAGGGCCGAAAGCTGCTCGAGCTCGCGCGCCACGTCGGGCAGTTGGCCGAGGACCGCCGTCGCGTTCGGTTCCTCGGCGTCGAGCTGGACCCAGAGGTAGCCCACCCGGAAACCGCGCAGCAGCAGGGGAACGCAGACGCGGCCGAGCATGCCCAGGTCCTCGTTGGCCGGCACAACCACCGGGCGCACCGCTGTCGCGATACCGTGCGAGAGCTGCCAGGCGCTGACGTCCACCGGGACCCGCTTGCTGAGCAGGAAATTTACCCGGACCCGGTCCGCGTGCGACTGGTTGGAGCTGTAGGCGAGCAGCAGGCCGTCCAGGTCCTCAAGTGAGAGGCCGCGGCCCAGTTTCAGTGCGACCTGCTCCACGAGCTGTTCGACGTCCTGCTGCTGCATGCTGCCACATTACTGCGCATTGGCCCCGCGCCGGGAATGCGGCGGCGAATGTCACCCCCAACGGACAGCAGGCGACACCTGACGCTCGAGGGTTCGACAAATGTCCAACACACTATTTGGAAAAGCGCGGAATTCCGCGGAAGCCGGGTGCTGACGCGCGGCCGGGCCTGTCGCTTGCCTCACAGCCGGATTTATTCTGGAAGTACAACTTCCCCCACACACCCAGGCCCATAAAGCCGCCAGCAATGGAGTCCCCAAATGATCATCGGTGTCCCCAAAGAGATCAAGAACAACGAATTCCGCGTCGCCATCACAGCTGCTGGTGTCCACGAATTCCGCACCCACGGCCACTCGGTCCTGGTGGAGCGCGGCGCGGGCCTGGGCTCGGGCATCACGGACGAGGAATACGCCATCGCCGGCGCCGAGATCGTCACCGAAGCAGATGACGTCTGGGCGCGCGCCGACATGGTCCTGAAGGTCAAGGAGCCGGTCAAGGCCGAATACCACCGCTTCCGCAAGGGCCTGATCCTCTTCACCTACCTGCACCTCGCGGCCGAGCCGGAGCTGACGCAGGCGCTTATCAACAGCGGCGTGACCGCTATCGCCTACGAGACCGTCCAGGAAGGCCGCGCCCTGCCGCTGCTCGCCCCGATGTCCGAGGTCGCGGGCCGCCTGTCCGTCCAGGTGGGCGCCACCTCGCTGATGGCTCCGGCCGGCGGCAAGGGTGTGCTGCTCGGCGGCGTACCGGGCGTCCGCCCGGCCAAGGTGGTTGTCCTCGGCGCCGGCGTGGCCGGCACCAACGCCGCCGCCATGGCCCTGGGCCTCGGCGCCGACGTCACCATCCTGGACATCAACATCAACCGCCTGCGCGAACTGGATGCCCAGTACCAGGGCCGCCTGAAGACCGTTGCCTCCAACGCCTACGAGATCGAGAAGTCCGTGGTCGACGCCGACCTCGTGATCGGCTCCGTGCTGATCCCGGGCGCAAAGGCCCCGAAGCTGGTCACCAACGAGCTCGTCTCCCGCATGAAGCCCGGCTCCGTGCTGGTGGACATCGCCGTTGACCAGGGCGGCTGCTTCGAGGACACGCACCCCACCACGCACCAGGAACCGACGTACAAGGTCCACAACACGATCTTCTACTGCGTTGCCAACATGCCGGGCGCCGTCCCGAACACCTCCACCTACGCGCTGACCAACGTCACCCTGCGCTACGCCGTCGCCCTGGCGAACCTGGGCGTCAAGGCCGCGTTCGAACGCGATGCCGCCCTGGCCGCCGGCCTGAACATCGCCGGTGGCAAGGTGGCGCACCGCTCGGTCTCCGAGGCGCACAACCTGCCCCTCGTCGCCGACTGGCACGAACTGGTCTCCGCGTAACACCCCGGAGTTAGCATCGGTTGCTCCTCCCCACCGGCCCCCTCGCCTCGCAAGCTCGGCCAGGGAACCCTGCCGGTGTGGGCCCAAACCGCCCTTTTGGACCCCCAGAAGGGCAGTTACGGAGCAGCCGATTGCTGTTTAACGGCTAGGCCAGCGCCCGCGCCTGCTCGATCAGCCGCAGCACTTCCACCGTCCCCGCCGGATCCACCGGGACCGGCAGTGCCGACGCCGCCCCGCCGCCCCTGATCTTCTCCGCGAGGATCCGGTAGAACTCCGGGTAGGCGCCGCGTTCGGTGGGCAGCCGGTCCAGGTGCCCGTCGCGGCCCAGCAGCCCGGCCCACTCGCGGTCCTCGACCCCGTAGTCCGGATCCAGCGGGCTGCCGCCGGCCACGATGAAGGGCTCCTGCGGGTCGACGCCGTGCTTGGTGAAGGCGCCGTCGCTGCCCAGCAGCCGGAAGCGCGGCCCCTGCTGGGCGCAGAGCATGTTCATCCACAGGTGGGTCGTCACGCCGGATTCGTGCCGCAGGGCCAGGAACACGTCGTCGTCTGTCTTCTCCCCGGCCCGGCGGGCCGCGAGTTCGGCGTGGGTGACCGTGGCGGGTCCGAAGAGCTGCACGGCCTGGTCCAGCAGGTGGGTGCCGAGGTCGAACAGCACCCCGCCGCCGTCGTCCGCGGTCGCCTCCGCTTTCCAGGCCTTGGCGACCGTCGGGGACCAGCGTTCAAAGCGGGATTCGAACCGTGTAACGCCGCCCAGGGCACCGCTGTCCAGCAGCCCGCGGACCGTGAGGTAGTCGCCGTCCCAGCGCCGGTTCTGGAAGACGGTGAGGACGCGGCCCAGCCGCTCTGCGAGCCGGATGAGCTCCCCGGCTTCGGCGCTGCGCACCGTAAACGGCTTGTCGACGACGACGTCGAGTCCGGCTTCCAGCGCGGCTTTCGCGAGCGGGTAGTGCGTGGCCGGCGGGGTTCCCAGGACCAGCAGGTCCAGCTCACCGGCGCGCGCCAGGATGTCCGCCGGGGTGTCCACAATCCGGACGCCGGGGTACCGGGCGGACGCGGCGGACTGCCGGCCGGCGTCGGACGTGGAGATCATCTCCAGGGAATAGGCGGGGTCGGAGGTGAGCAAGGGCGCGTGGAAGACGCTGCCCGAGAGGCCAAAGCCGGCGACGGCCGTGCGGACGGGCCGGTTGGAGTCTGTTGTCATGGTCCCACGCTACTCCCGCGGGCCCATTCAACGCTCCCTCAGATATCGCAACAAGACAGGCGACGCCCCCTCAATAGGTGAGGGAGCGTCGCCCGAAAAGCTGCTAAAGGTGAGGGAGCGTCGGAGGGGTTACTTCTGCCAGCCGACGACGCTCCAGTCCGGAGTCTGGAACAGGGACGCGCCGTAGTTGGCGAGGCCCGTGCGGGCGAAGTAGATCTGCGGGCCGTTCATAAGGACGCCCATGGAGTAGTACTTGGCCATGTGCTTCTTTTCGACCTCCATGGCGGCCTTGTTGCGCTCGGTGTCGTCCTGGATGGAGGCGAGGTCCTTGATGGCCTTGTCCAGTTCGGCGTCGCCGAGTTCGTTCTCGTTGGTCTTGGAGTCGTAGAACTGCTTCACACCCGAGGTTGCATCCGCGCCGACGGTGTAGCCGCTGATGGTGAGCTGGAAGTCGCGGCTGCCCAGGACCTTGCCGAAGTCCGCGTCGCCGCGCTGGTCGATGCCGACCTCCATGCCGGCGGCCTGGAGCTGCTTCTGCAGGGTCTGCACGGTGGCGAGGGACGTCGGGTCGTCACCGAAGTTGGTGATCTTGAAGGAGACGGGCTTGCCGTCCTTCTCCATGGTGCCCTTGGCGTTCGGCGCGTAGCCGGCGTCGGTCAGGACCTTCTTGGCCGCGTCGGTGCCCGCTTCCTTGACCGGGTAGTTGTCCTGGTAGTACTTGGAGAACGGCATCAGCATCATCGATCCCGAGCTTTCCTCTTCCCAGTTCAACCCGCCGAACCGCACGGCGCGGACGGCCGGACGGTCGACGGCGGTGAAGATCGCCTGGCGGACCGCGACGTCAGTCAGCGGGGCCTTCATGGCGTTGAGGTTCAGGCCGCCGGCGAACAGGCGCTGGCCGCGCCGGACCTCGGAGTTCTTGGTGCCTTCGAGCTGCTTGTACTTGGTCAGCGTGCGGCCGTCGGCCATGTCGATTTCGCTGTTCTTGAAGGCGGCGATCTCGGCGCTTGCCTCGAGCTGGCGGAAGATCACCTTTTCCAGGACCGGCTTCTCGCCCCACCACTTCTCGTTCGGAACCATGGAGACGGTCTTGGCCGCGGAGTCGTACTTTTCGACCTTGAACGGGCCGGCCATCCACTCGGGGTGCATTTCGCCGGAGAAACCGGTGTTGAACAGCTCCGGGGTGTTGACTGCCTGCGGGATGAAGCCGCCGTAGATGTCGCTCAGCGGGTAGACCGGCTGGGTGGTGGTTGCGATGACTTCCTTGTCATTGCTTCCGGCCTTCACGGAGTCGATGAACTCGTAGGCACCGGAGGACACGATGTCGATGTCCTTGTTCTTGCCGTTGAGCATCGTCCAGGTGTTCACGAAGGTGTCGGCGTTGATGGGGGTGCCATCGTTGTACTCGGCCTTCGGGTTGATCTTGATGGTGATGGTCTGCTTGCCGTCTTTGACCTCGCTCTGGAAGTCTTCGCAGAAGTTGGTGTTCAGCTTGCTGGTGCCGTCGAAGTCGAGCTTCCAGCAGCCCACGTAGCCGGCCTCGTCGATCGGGTAGTGCAGTTCCGTGTTGTCCGCGGAGTTGCCCGCGTTGGAGAAGCCGTTGAAGTCCGGGCCGATGTTGCCGACCGGCAGCGTCACGGTGCCGCCCTGCTTCAGCTCATCGGCCTTCTTGGCGTTGACACTGATGAGCTTGTTGATGTCGCCGGAGGCGTCCTGGGCCTTGGCGCTCTCGGCGGACGTGGTGGCGCCGCCTCCGCCGCAGCCGGTCAGCGCGAGTGCTGCCGCGACGGCGGCCACCCCGCCGATCTTGGTCAGATTCTTCATCATGATCCCCTTCATTTTTTGTGCGAGTTGTGATGCAGGTGCGGTTTGGTGCGTCAGAGGGACTCGTGGACAACCAACATGTCCGCGTCCAGTTCGCCGTCCGGGTAGAAGCAGGCGAAGTGCTGGTCTGTGGGGGCCGCGGGTGCGGCCGGAAGACCGGCAGCCCGGTAACCTGCGGCCGGGGCGGGAGCCGCGGCCGCTTCCAGCGGCGGCTCAAGGGTGAGGCATTTCTCCTGCTTGGCCGCCGGCAGGGCGGCGAAGACCGGGCAGCGGGTGGCGAAGTTGCAGCCCTTGGGCGCCTCAAGCGGCGAGGGCAGATCCCCCTGCAGGATGATCCGTTCCCGGGTGCGCTCCAGGACCGGGTCGGGTACCGGAATCGCGGAGAGCAGTGCCCGGGTGTAGGGGTGGCGCGGATTGTCGAAGACCGCGTCGACGTCCCCGATCTCCACAATCTTGCCCAGGTACATCACGGCCACGCGGTTGGAGATGTGCCGCACCACGGAGAGGTCGTGGGCCACCATCAGGTAGCTCAGCCCGAGTTCGGCGCGGAGCTTGTCCAGGAGGTTGATCACGCCGGCCTGCACGGACACGTCCAGGGCTGATACCGGTTCGTCCAGGACCACCAGCTTGGGGTTCACGGCCAGGGCGCGGGCGATGCCGATGCGCTGGCGCTGGCCACCGGAGAACTGGTTGGGGAAGCGGTTCACGTGGTCCGGCTGGAGGCCCACGAGTTCCATCAGCTCCATGATCCGCGCGCGGATCTGGGGCTTGGCCATGCCCGCGTTCTCAAGCGGCTCGGACAGCACTTCAAAGACGGTGAAACGCGGGTCGAGGGCGCCGGTGGGGTCCTGGAACACCATCTGGAGTTCCTTGCGCATGGCGCCCTTGGTCCTGGCATCCGCGGCTTGCTTGTTGCTGAGGCCGCCGATGACCACCTCGCCGTCCTGGTCTTTGTGGAACTCCATGATTTCGAGCAGGGTGGTGGTCTTGCCGCAGCCGGACTCGCCGACGATCGAGAAGCACTCACCCTCGCGGATATCGAAGCTCAGCCCGTCGACGGCCTTGACGGTGCCGATGCGGCGCTTGATCAGGGCGCCCTTCATCAGCGGGAAGTGTTTCCGCACGTCCCGGAGCTCCAGCACGGTCCGGCGCTCTGCACGCGGGATCGCGTCAAAGTGTGACACCGGCACGGCCGGGGCCCGGAAGACCTCGCGGACGTCCACGTCACCGCCGAGGGAGTCGGTCTTGATGCAGGCGGCCTTGTGTTGCAGGCCGCCGTCCAGTCCGGCCCCGGCGACGGGCCACAGCTCCGGCTCCCCGTCGAGGCACGCGTCGCCGGCCAGCGGGCAGCGCGGCGCGAAGGAACAGCCCGTCGGGGTATGGACAAGATTCGGCGGGATGCCCTCGATCGGCACCAGCGAGGTCTTCTCGGCCACGTCGACGCGCGGCACCGCGCCCAGCAGGCCCATCGTGTAAGGCATCCGCGGGTTGTAGTAGATGTCATCGACGCTGCCGGTCTCCACGGGCTTGCCGGCGTACATCACCATGATGTCGTCCGCCATGCCGGCGACGACGCCCAGATCGTGGGTGATCATCACGACGGCGGCGCCGGTTTCCTCCTGCGCGGTGTGCAGCACCTCGAGGACCTGCGCCTGGATGGTGACGTCGAGCGCCGTCGTCGGCTCGTCAGCGATCAGCACCCGCGGGTTGTTCGCGATGGCGATGGCGATCATCACGCGCTGGCGCATGCCGCCGGAGAATTCGTGCGGGAATGCCTTGAGCCGGTCCTTCGGGCTGGGGATGCCCACCATGCCGAGGAGTTCGACGGCGCGCGCCTCCTTCGCCTGTTTGCTCATGGCGGGGTTGTGGACCGTGAGCGCCTCGATGATCTGGGTGCCCACCGTGTAGACCGGGGTCAGGGAGGACAACGGATCCTGGAAGACCATGGCGATGTCGTTGCCGCGGTGCCGGCACATCGCCTTGTCGCTGAGGCCCAGCAGCTCCTTGCCCTGGAGCCGGACCGAGCCGGTGACTTGGGCGGTGTCCGGCAGCAGGCCCAGGATGGCCATGGAGGTGACGGACTTCCCGGACCCCGATTCACCGACGATGCCCAGCGTCCTGCCGGCATGGAGGTCGAAGTCGATGCCGCGGACGGCGTGGACCACCCCGTTCTCCGTGTTGAAGCGGACGTTCAGGTCACGGACGGAGAGCACGGCATCACCTGCGGCGTGCAGACCGGCGACGCGCAGGCGCTCAGCAGTGGAGAGGCCGGAGGCGGAGAGCTCGGAGGATTCGGCGCTGGCGGTCATTTCGTGGCTCATGAGGCCTTCTCCTGTGTCTTGCCGGTCTGGTCCTTCTTCTGATTCCTGCCGGTCCTGCCCTTGCCGGAGGCGCGCTTCTTGGCGCTGCCGATGGAGCTGGAGCTGGGGTCGAACGCGTCCCGCAGGCCGTCGTTCATCATGGCGAGCGAACCGGTCAGCAGGAACATGACGGTCAGCGGGACCCAGAACATCCACGGGAACGTGGAGACCTGGGACGTCGCCTGGCCGATCAGCACGCCCAGGCTCACATCCGGAACCTTGATGCCGATGCCGATGAAGGAGAAGGCAACCTCGGCCAGGATCGCGCCGGTGACTCCGCGGGTGATGTCAAGGACAAGGAGCGAGCCGATGTTCGGGACAAGGTGCCGCCAGACGATGCGCCGCGGCGGGATGCCCATGTACTGGGCTGCCTTGACGAAGTCGCGGGACATCAGGGACATGGACAGCGAGCGGATGAGGCGGGCAGTGCCCATCCAGCTGAAGACGAGCAGCACGATGATCAGCAGCAGCCAGCTGGGCAGGCTCTCCTGCAGGCCGTTGCCGCCGCCGCTCGTGGCCACGGCCACGACCAGCAGCGCCGGCATCATGATCAGGGCCTCAAGGATGAACAGCATGACCTTGTCCACCTTCCCGCCGAAGTAGGCCATGGTGCAGCCGTACACCGCCGCGATCAGGACGGAGACGAGGCCGACGACGAGGCCGATCAGGATCGAGACCCGGGTGCCCTCGACGGTGAGGGCGTACAGGTCGATGCCGGCCTGCGAGGTGCCCAGCAGGTGCTCGGCCGACGGCGGCATGCCGATGCTGAAGGGGTCGATCGTTTCCTTGTCCCAGCTGGAGAAAAGGCCGCCGACCAGGGAGAACAGGGTCAGCGCCACGAAGATGACGAGGCCCACGACGGCTGTCTTGTTGCGCAGGAAGCGGCGGAGGATGATCGTCGACTTCGCGATGACGACGTCGTTGTTCTCGATTTTGGCCTCGCCGGTGACGGCGGCCGGGTCGATGGTGTTGAGGTTTGTCATGGTTACTGCACCCGCACTCTCGGGTCGACCAGCGTGGTGGCGAAGTCCGCGAGGATCGCGCCGATCGCAAAGATCACGGAGCCGTAGGCGAGGGTCGCCGTCGCGGCGTTGACGTCCTGCAGTGCGATCGCGTCGATACTCCACGATCCGACGCCGTGCCAGGCGAAGATCTTTTCAGCGAAGAAGCCGCCGGCGAAGATGGCCGGGATCGTGAAGGCGATGCTTTGTGCGACAGGGATGAAGGACACACGCAGGGCGTGCCGGCTGATGGCCTGGTTGCGGGTGAGTCCCTTGGCCCGCGCGGTCCGGACGAAGTCGGCGTTGACGTTGTCCAGGAGGTATTGGCGCTGGGCGATCTGATAGGCGCCCCAGCCCACGATGGTGATCGCGAAGGTCGGCACCGCGTAGTGGGCCAGCATGTCCACGAACTGCGCCCAGCCGTCCCCCTCCAGGCCGGGCGTCGAAATGCCGGTGACGAAGAAGATGCGTTCACCGACCGTCTCGTTGATGTTGATGGCTCCGAGCTGCACCAGGAAGTAGGCGATCGGCGCGGGCACAATGTAGACGAGGTAGCTGTAGGAGGTGATGACCCGGTCCGAGGCTTTGTACTGCCGGGCCGCCGTGTAGACGCCCAGGGCGATGCCGATGATGAGGGTCAGGATGATGGAGGCCAGGAACAGCCGGGTGGAGATCCAGACCCGGTCGCCGAATTCGGCGTTGATGAACGCGCCGCTGGGACTGCGCCCCCAGTCCCAGCGGGTGACGATCGCCGTCAGCCACTCGACGTAGCGTTCCCAGGGGCTGAGATCCGGATCGAGGCCCTTGAGCCGGAAGGAGTTGGCCACCTGTTCGGGGGTGGGCCGCGGGATCCGCTCCTGCTCCAGCAGCGCCGGCTGCAGGGTGTTCACGGCCAGGAAGTACCCGGCGGTGGTGGTCAGGAAGATCATGAAGGCATAGGTGAGGGCGCGCTTGGCGAGGTATCGGAGCATGGGTAGCTAGTTCTGGATCGCCGGTGCCTGTGCGGTGCCTGCCGGGCCGGCTGAAACAGCCTCGCCGCGCGCAGGATATTTGACAAGTTTCACTACCTGATCCTTCCGTAGTCCCCATCCGGCAGGGGATTACCGCTGCCGATCCGGGATCTGGGCCAGCGGGTATCTGGCCGCCTGCAGGCCTTTCGGCAGGCCCTTGTGGGCTATGTTGCAGGTCACATTCCAGAGGAAACTATCACATCGATATTGCCGCCAGATGCCGCCTGCCCGGCGTTCCGGCAGTCAGGTATCAGATCGTTATGAATAATTCAGGGGAATTGATTTGATCGGTGTGAGCCGGAGAGCCGCGCCCGCCTACGCTCCGCGGACTACGCGCGAGACGAGCTCGCGCCACGACGCGGCGAGCCGCTCCGGGGCTATGTGGTGCACGCGAACGGCATGCAGGATCCGCTCAGGCTCCAGCACAGCGCTCAGCGATGTGGCCATCAGCCAGGGATCCGTGGTGACCCCCGCTTCCCGCAGCAGCATCTCCAGGTGCCGGTGCCAGAGGACGGCCGCCGGCACGTCGAACCGGTTGTAGGCCGACACGTCCGCGGCCCGGGCCAGCTCGCCGAATTCCAACACCCAGGCGATGCGCTCCTCGCCAAAGGCGATGAGCCGCTCCAGTGGCGGTGCGCCGGGGCCGAGCGGGGGCGGACCGAACATAAAGCGTCCCTGGAAGTGGGCCTCCGCGTCACTCAGGAGGGTCATCATGAGTCCGGCCCGGCTGCCGAACCGCCGGAACACCGTCCCCTTGCCCACGCCGGCCCGCTGCGCCAGCGTTCCCATGGTCAGGCCGTCGGCCCCGCACTCCTCAATAAGCTCGCGGGCAGCACGGAGCAGCAGCTCGCGGTTCCGGGCGGCGTCGCGGCGCTCGGGCTCCAGGCCCGGGCGCATTGGGATTGAGCTCACACCGCACAGTCTAGTCCCGGGGAATAGAAACGGACCGCAGTCCGTTTTGATCAGTGAAGGCCGGCAAAGCCTCCATGATCATCCAGCCGCAGGATCACCTGTGGCGCGAAACCTAGGAGTTCACATGTCCAAGAACACCGTACTCACCCTGGTCGGCAGCCTCCGCGCGGATTCCACCAACCAGAAGCTGGCCGAAGCCATCCAGCTGAACGCGCCGGAACAGGTTGAGGTGCTCATCCACGACAGCCTCGGCAACATCCCGTTCTACAACGAGGACATCGACGTCGAGGGTCAGGTCCCGGCCGCCGCCGCCGCCCTGCGCGCCGCCGCGAACGACGCCGACACCCTGCTCCTGGTCACCCCGGAGCACAACGGCACGGTCCCCGCCTCGCTCAAGAACGCCATCGACTGGCTGTCCCGCCCGTTCGGCGCCGGCGCCCTGAACGGCAAGCCGACTGCCGTCGTCGGCACCGCCTTCGGCCAGTTCGGCGGAGTCTGGGCCCAGGATGAGGCCCGCAAGGCTGTAGGCATCGCCGGCGCCCGTGTCCTCGAGGACGTCAAGCTGGCTGTCCCGGGCTCCATGGTCCGCTTCGCCGAAGTCCACCCCAAGGACGACGCCGAGGTCGTGGAGCAGATCAAGGGTGTCTTCGACGCGCTGGAAGAATCCCTTACGGCTACCGCGGCCTAATTCCCCGTCGATTTCGCGCCGATTCCAGACAGCCGCCACGTGGATCCACGTGGCGGCTGTCCGTTTCCGACGCGAATCCGGGTGGGAGGAAACAAACGTTTCCCCTGTAGCAACAAGGGTTGTATTCTGGGAGATGTGACCCACGAAACACTTGATGCCGCCGCAGAAGTACTTCCGGCCGAGGCAATTGACGCAATCGAACGTGCGGCTACGTCCGCCCACCGCCACGAGGACCTGTTCTCGGAGCGCGCAGCAAATATCAAGCAATCGGCAGTCCGCGATGTCTTCGACATCTCGCTGCGCCCCGGCCTCGTGTCCCTGGCCGGCGGAAGCCCATACCTCCAGTCCCTGCCGCTGGAACGGCTCGGCCAGACCGCCGCGAAGATCATCGCCGAACAGGGAATGACCGCCCTGCAGTACGGCGGCGGCCAGGGCACCGAGGAACTCCGCACCCAGATCTGCGAAGTCATGGCCGCGGAGGGAATCCTGGACGCCAAACCGGAGAACGTGGTGGTCACCGCGGGTTCGCAGTCGGCCCAGGATGTCGCCACCAAAGTCTTCTGCAACCCGGGGGACGTGGTGCTGGTGGAGGATCCCACCTATGTCGGCGCGCTCAACACCTTCGAGGCCTACCAGGTCCAGGTCGCCACCGTGCCGATGGACGGCGACGGCATCGTCCCGGACCTCCTCGAGGCAAAAATCGCCGCCCTGCAGACGGCCGGCAAGAACATCAAGTTCCTGTACACCATCCCCAGCTTCAACAACCCCTCCGGCGTCACCCTGTCGGCGGAGCGGCGGCAGCAGGTTGTGGACATATGCCGCAATGCGAATATTTTGGTGCTGGAGGACAATCCCTACGGACTGCTTCGGTTCGACGGTAAGCCGCTCACGCCGCTGCGGGCCGCCAACCCGGACGACGTGATCTACATGGGGTCCTTCTCGAAAATCTTCGCGCCCGGTCTGCGGATCGGCTGGGCCCTCGTCCCCGCGCACCTCCAGCGCCGCTACTACCTCGCCTCCGAAGCGGTCACCCTGTGCCCGCCGACCCTCAACCAGATGCTGGTGTCCGCCTACCTCCGCGACTACGACTGGCGCGGCCAGATCGAGACGTACCGGGGACTGTACAAGGAACGGTGCGATGCCATGCTGGCCGCCCTCGGCGAGTTTATGCCGCCGGGCCTGAGCTGGACCCGGCCGGAAGGCGGATTCTTCGTCTGGGTCACCCTGCCCGACGGCGTGGACACCTACCCCCTGCTGAAGAAGGCCATCGACGCCGGGGTGGTCTTCATTCCGGGTGCGGCCTTCACCCATTCCGACGATCCCTCCAACAAGATCCGGCTGGCTTTCAGCGCCGTACCGCCGGAGACCATCCGCGAAGGGGTCCGCCGGCTGGCACCGGTCCTGCGGGAAGCCATCGCCGCGCTGTAGCCTGAATCATTGTTATGGCCAGCCGTTCGTTGATCTCAAGGAGCACTTCATGACCGGAATTATTGTTGTCGGCGTCGATGGCAGCGAGACTGCCCTGCGGGCCGCGCAAACCGCACGCGACCTGGCCACTTCGCTCGGGGCCACCCTTCATGTGGTCAGCGCGTTCGACAGCGACAGGACAGAGGTCTACAGCAGCGGCGGCGACAAGTGGATTGTCTCCGACGCCGGCGACGCGGAGAAAGTCGCGCGGAGCGTCGCAGACAGCCTGCGCACTCCTGCACTCCACGTCACGTACGCGGCCGCCCGCGGCAAGCCGGCCGAGGCTCTCATCGACGAAGCGGCACGATCCGGCGCGCAGCTGATCGTGGTCGGCAACCGCCGGATGAGGGGGCTGGGGCGTGTGCTCGGGAGCGTTGCCAACTCCGTGGCGCACAACGCCCCCTGCGACGTTTACATCGCCAAGACAGACGTCCCCGACTAGCGCTCCAGCGTGGCTGGACCGCCAGTCGGGCAGCGGCAGTCTTATCCGGCTGCAGCCTCAGCCGTCTTGAGCTTCCGGCGCAGGATTTTGCCGGAGGAGGACTTGGGCACGGCGTCGATGAACTCCACCCGCCGGATCTTCTTGAAGGGCGCCACCTTGGCCGCCACGAAGTCCATCACCGCGGCCTCGTCGAGCCGCTCGCCGTTGTCTCCGGGCTGGCGCACCACAAACGCCATCGGCACTTCCTGGCCGTCGGCGTCGGACGTGCCGATCACCGCGGCGTCGGCGATGCCGGGATGCGTGAGGAGCAGCGCCTCAAGCTCCGCCGGAGCGATCTGGTAGCCCTTGTACTTGATCAGTTCCTTGAGCCGGTCGACGATGGTGACGACGCCGTGGGCGTCCACGGTGGCAATGTCCCCAGTGCGCAGAAAACCGTCGGCATCGAGGGTGTCCGCCGTTTCCTCGGCGCGGTTGAGGTAGCCGAGCATCACGTTCGGTCCCCGGCAGAGAAGGTGCCCGGGCGCGCTGGTGCCCTCGGCCGGAACGTCGATGTCCTCCCCGGTGGCGGGATCCAGCAGCCGGCAGTCCATGTTGGGGACCGTGTATCCCACCGAGCTGACGGGCAGCTCGGCGGCGTCAGCGGGAATCAAGTGGGACACCGGGCTCATCTCGGTCATGCCGTAGCCCTGCAGGACCCGGCAGCCAAGGCGTTCGGCCAGCCTGCCGCCCAGTTCCCCGTCGAGGGGCGCCGCTCCGGACAGTGCGGTGTGCACCGAGCTGAGATCGTAGTCGGCCACCATCGGGTGCTTTGTCAGGGCCACGGCCACCGGCGGGGCAATAAAAAGGTAGCTGCACCGGTGGTCCTGGATGATCCGCAGGAACTCGGCCAGGTCAAACTTCGGCATCGTCACGAGGCAGGCGCGCTGGCGCAGGGCGAGGTTCAGCAGCACGGTCAGTCCGTAGATGTGGAAAAACGGCAGTAGCGCCAGCAGCCGGTCCTCAGCGGTGACCTTGAGCAGCCCGCGGGACTGCTCGGCGTTCGCCACAAGGTTCCGGTGGCTGAGCATCACTCCCTTGGGCCGGCCGGTGGTCCCGGAGGAGTACGGCAGGACGGCCACGTGGGTAGCGGGATCGAACGTGACGTCCGGCGCCGGGGCGCCGGACGTCAGCAGGTCCCGCAGCGAGGGGTGGCCGGCGGCGCCGTCGAGCACGACGAGCCTGTCCGCCGGGATCCCGGCACGCGTGGCGGCTTCCCGGGCTGCGGGGAGCAGGGCCGAGACCGTAAACATCCATTCGGCTCCGGCGTCGTCAAGCTGGAGGGCGATCTCGTCCGCCGTGTACAGGGAGTTGACGGTGGTGACCGTGGCGCCGGCCCGCAGGAGTCCGTGGAAAACCACGGCGAAAGCCGGGACGTTGGGGCACAGGATCGCCGCCACGCCGTGGACGCCCAGGCCCCGCGCCGCCACGGCTCCGGCAACGGCGTCGATCTGCCCCACCAGGGTCCGGTAACTGGTCTCCGCGCCGCTCGTGCCGTCGACGACGGCGATCCGGTCCAGGTCCGCCTCCACCAGGCCGCCAAAGAGGTAGTCGTAGAGGCTGACATTGGGAATTTCCACATCGGGGAACGGGCTCGAAAACACGCAACATCTCCTTTGATCCGCGTCCGCCAGAGTGGCGGCGGCTGGTGCCACTCTAGTGCCGGCGGACCGTCCGGGACAGGTCCGCCTTGACGCGCGTCACCACGCCCCGTGGGCAGGCTCACGGGGATTCCGCCCCGTCGCGGCACTGTGCCGGCGGTAAAATTGAAGGTGCCCCCGCCGGCGTGGACGTCCAATATTCTTGAGTTCCAAGGGATGAACATGCTCACTCTTCAGCGCCGCCAGCTGGTTGGCCACGACATTCTCCTCGCCCGGCACGGCAACCACATCAGCGCCATGCGCGTCGACCGCCAGTCCGGCCGCGTCGTCGCCTATCTGGACGACGGATCCACGGACAGCGCCCCCAACATGATCTCTCCCGGGCTGCGAATGCCGGACACGATGCGGAGCGTCCTCCGCGATGACTGGAAGTTCTTTGCCGTGATGACCGCGTGCACCACGGGCTTCGCCGGCGCGATGACCGCCGCCGCCGTCGCCCTCGCCGGCATGAGCGGCGACCCGGGAATGGCCGAGCTGCTGACGGCTTACTCGGGGACCTAGCCCCGCGCCGGGGCCCCGGGCAGGCTAGCGGGACTTTGGGGCATGAAGCGGCCTGAAGTAGTTGGACCCCGCGAACCAGCCCGATTCGGAGTCAGCGCCGGAGTGATCCGACCGAATTGCCTCGACGCGGCGCCCCATTGTGCGGAACTCACCGCCGAAGAACACGAGCGGTTCACGCTGTGTGATGTCCATGGCCATGACCTCGCCGACAACGATGATGTGGTCACCGCCGTCGTAGATGTTCCACGGCCGGCACTTAAGCGTGGCGGCGTTCCCGGTCAGCACCGGGACGTTGCCGTTCAGAGTCCATTCCGGTTCCGTGTCGACGACTTCGCCGGAAAAGTGCCGGGCCGCATCGACTTGTTCGAGGGACAGGATGTTGATGGCGAACGGGGCACCTTCAAGGTACCCAGCGGCGCGCGAGGCCCGGGTCAGCGTGATCTGGACCAGCGGCGGGTCGACGGATACCGCGGCGAACGCGTTGACCGTGGTGCCATGCGCAACCCCGTCGTCCGTCCGGGTGGTGACCACCGTGACACCGGTGGCGAACGTGCCGAATACCTGGCGCAATTCTCGCTTTTCCATGCCTCCCATGACGTCCTGCGTCATCGACTTCCCCTTCCTGCTGTTGTTCGAACCGCCTGGGTTATCCGAGGTCCCCGCCGCCCACCGGCAGCACCCCACCGGTGATGTAGCTGGCGTCGTCAGAGGCCATGAACAAGATCGGAGCGGCCTGCTCTTCCAAAGTGCCGTAGCGCTTGAACAGGGTGCTTTCGGTGGTCTGGTCTATGATCTGCTGGTACCAGACCTCTTCTTGGGCGGACTGCGCGTTGGGGTTGCGTGGAACCTTCCTCGGCGGGGCTTGCGTGCCGCCGGGTGCAGTGGCCACGACGCGTATACCCTTTGATGCTGCCTCGAAGGCCAGCGACGCGGTCAAGGCGTTGATCCCGCCCTTGGACGCCGCGTACGGCACACGGTTGATGCTGCGCGTGGCTATCGAGGAGACATTTACGATGACCCCAGCGGTCCGCTCGATCATGTGCGGCATGACGGCGCGGCAACACCACAGTGTGGGGAAGAGCGAGCGCCGTACCTCGGCCTCGATCTCCTCCTCCTGGTAGTGCTCATAGGGCTTGGCCCAGATCGTGCCGCCGACGTTGTTGATCAGGATATCGATCCGGCCGAACTCCGCCACGGCGTAGGCCATCAGGTCCGCGGCGCCTGCATAGGTTTCCAGATCGCAGACAAAATACCGGGCAGGAGCACCACCGGCCGTCAGCTCAGCACACACCTCAATGACCAGCTCGGACCGGTCCGCCAAGACGACGCTGCCGCCCTCGGCGGCAATCTTATGGGCGACGGCGCCAATCCCCTGGGCGGCGCCGGTTACCACTACAACCTTGTCAGTAAAACGCATTGCTGTGCGTCCCCTTCTTCCTGGGATCTTTCGGCCGGTTACGGCCAATTTTCGTAAACTCGCAGGTGCCCGCAGCACCGGTGCGGGTCCCGGGTTTGCCCGTCCGCGCCGCTGCCGCGGGCCCTGCCAGTCGTCTCTTGCGTCGTCAGCTGACGGCTTCGCGTTCCAATGGCGCCGAAGTCGTCGGGACAGCCCCGGCTTGGCTTGCCGAGTTCCGCACCATTAGGGTGGCCAGGCCGGCCAGAACCAGCGGTACGGCGAGCGCCATGAAGTAACCGGAGACGCCCAGCCCCGTGAGAATGATCCCGCCCAGGGCAGAGCCAACGATGGCACCAAGGCGGCCAATTCCGATGCCCCAGCCGGTAGCAGTGGCACGAAGTTGAGTGGGGTAGGCGTTGGCGATCAGATAATTCAGGGCCAACTGCTGGCCGCCAATGCCGAAGCCGGCCAGCCCGATCAGCACGAACACCAGCGCGAAGTTGGAGCCGGCCAGCCCCAGACCCAGCGCGATGAGGATCCCCGCGGCAAACATGACCAGCAGCAGTTTTCTGGGGTTTACCTTGGGCAGGATGATGGACAGAGGGATGGCGAAGAGGATGAACGCACCGTTGACGGTAACGGTTCCCATCGCGGCCTGCGAGCCGGCCAGCCCCAACATTTTGAGCGCGGTTGGCATCCAGAGCAGCAGAAGGAACCAGGCGATCCAATTGAGCAGGTAGGTGGCGAAGACTGCGATCGTGACCATCCGGTATCTGGCTGAGAAAAGTGCAGCGACAGAGCTGCGCTCCTCCATTTTGTCGTTTGTCGCGAGCACGGCATCCGGGCTGACGGGGCTGCCGGAAATGGAGGCCATGATCTGACGTGCCCGAGCGTCTGCCGCGGGGGTGCCCTTGGCCGCCAGGAAGACCGGCGATTCCGAGAGCATCCTGCTGCAGACCAACACCATGGCAAGTGGCAGCACGCCGCCGACCAGGAAGATGCCGCGCCAGCCCATCACCGGCAGCCATGCCGCCGCCACAAGCCCGCCGAGAAGCGCGCCGCCAGGCAGGCCGAGCAACACCAATGTCATAAACGTGCCACGGCGGGATTTGGGGCTGTACTCAGCCGTCAACGCCAGCAGTGCCGGGGTGGCCCCGCCCATGCCGAGGCCAATGAGGAAGCGCAGAATGACAATCTGTTCCAGGGATTGAGCGAACGCTCCGGCAAGGGAGAACACACCAAAAAGGGCCAGGGCGAGCAGGACGGTCTTCTTCCGGCCGATCCGGTCCCCGAAGGTGCCAAGGGACATCGCGCCCACGCACATGCCAACGGTGCTGGCGGTGATCACCCAGGTCATGTCTGTGGCCTGCAGGCCGAAGTCTTCGGCGATCGCGGGTCCGATGAATGCAATGGACTGCGTGTCGAATCCGTCCAGCAATGCGATCACGAAACAGAGGACGACGATGGACCATCGTTTGAATCCCATGGGCGTGTTGTCGATAACGTCCTGGACGTTATAGGCGGGTTTAGTCACCGTTAACTCACTTTCGTGTGAATGTTCTGACCCGACTGATCCGGGGTCCGTGCGGCTGCGGCAACTTCATTTTGGGCAGGCGGCATTACGGCGGATGTTGGGGATGAATTGTGGGTCGACCCCAGGGCCGGATGGTTCCGGCCCCGGGATCGGGAAAGGGGCTTAGTCCTGGGGGTCGAGAACGAAGTCGTAGGTGACTTCGCGTCCCTTGCCGTCAGTGCGCTCCGTGGGCGCGAGAATGAGTTCCGGTTTCACGGCTGAGGCGATGTCGTCGGCGACGTGCTCGTCACCCTGGAAATACAACTGGGTGGTGATGAGCTGGTGCACCGGGGCCGACACCTTCAGGTGCAGGTGGGCGGGCCGCCAGGCGTGCCAGCCGGCCGCAGCAATGAGGGCACCGCAGGCGCCGTCTGTGGGGATCTGGTAAGGCGCGGGCTGCATGGTGTTGATCTGGAAGTTGCCCTGGGCGTCGGCGATGATGGAGCCGCGGAGGTTCCATTCAGGCAGTCCGGGGGCGAACTGGGAGTAAAAGCCGAGGTCGTCGGCGTGCCACAGTTCGATCAGGGCCCCGGCGAGCGGCTCTCCGGCGACGTTTGTGACCTGGCCCTGGAACAGCAGCGGAGTGCCGGGTTCGTCCTCGCGCATCGGCAGGGTGGCCGGGGTGTTGAGGGTGGGGGCGTCTGGGATGTAGTAGGGCCCCTCGATGCTGCCCTTGGAGCCGTGGCGGCTGGAGTTGGCGACCTCCTCGACGGAGTGCTCCACCCAGACGTCCAGGAACAGCGGCCATTCGCCGTCCTCGCCGACCTGGATGAGCCAGGCCTTGAAGGCGTTGTATTCGTCGTAGGTGACCTTCTCGTCCAGGACGGTGTCGTTGATCGCCTTGATGACGCGGCCCGCAAGCATGCTGACCCGCTCCTGGCTTGTGCTGTCGGCGATGTGCTTGTTCTCCCGGAAGCGGGCGGTTGCCCCCGCACCCGAGGAGGCTGCTGTGGCTTCAGTTTCCGTTGTCATGGTGACTCCTGTGTCAAAAGAACGATGGTAGAAACGGCTGTCGGTGGGTTCCGGGCTGGCAGACTGCGCTGCGCGTCGTGCCCCGCATCACATCCGGTGTTGCTTCAACGGTAGGCCTGGAATTGATCGAGGGGAAATACCTATTTCCAGCCCATTGAGAGCTTTCGGATATGAAAGGGCGGAGGGGGTACGCGGACTATTCGACGGCGGACGGGTGCTTGGCGAGCGGCGTCACCTTGATGTCCATGAACGGGAAGAGCGGCAGTCCGGAGAGCAGGGTGTGCAACTCGTCGTTGTCCGCGACGTCGAACACCGAGTAGTTGGAGTACTCGCCGACAACCCGCCACAGATGCGCCCAGCGTCCGTCGCGCTGGAGCTGCTGGGAATACTCCCGCTCCTCCGCCTTGATGGCGTCGGCGCGCTCCTTGGGCATGTCCAGCGGAATGTTGACGTCCATGCGGACCAGGTACAGCATGTGGTTCTCCTTGTGGTGTGCGGTCTTTCTGACGGCAGAATGCGGCCGGGTCAGGCCTAGTCCTGCCGGTACTTTTGCAGTTTGTCCGCGTCGATGGCCGCGCCGACGCCGGGGACCTCACGGACCCGGATGGCGCCGTCGCTGATTTTGAGCGGCTCGGCCAGGAGGTCGTCTGTCATGTCCAGATAGTTGGAGAGCTCCCCAGCCCGACGGGAACTGGCCTCGAAAGCAGCGCCAAAGGTAACCGTGGCGAGGCTGCCGACCTGGGTGTCGATCTGGTTGCCCATCGTGACATCCACGCCGAGGCCTTCGCAGAGGCCGAGGATCTGTTGGGCTTCGGTGAACCCGCTCCGGGCGGTCTTGATGCAGATCGCGTTGCTGCCGCCGGAGAGCAGTTCCCGGGAGACGTCACCGAGGGTGGGCACGCTTTCGTCGCCCACGATCGGAATGCTGGAGCTCTGCACCAGCCGACGGCGGCCGAGGGCTTCTCCGGCGTCGCATGGTTCCTCCAGCATGGACAGGCCCAGGCCCTCGGTCCGGCGGAGGACCTCCATGGCCTCATTCGCCGTCCAGCCGCGGTTGGCATCGAGGTAAATCTCCGTTTCCGCGCCGAGCCCCTCACGCAGGACATGGCAGGCCTCGACATCGAGGGAGAGCGGCCGCCGTCCGGTCTTCAGCTTAAAGGTGTTGATGCCGTACGTTTCGCGGAACCGGAGCGCTTCCTCGAGGAGCTCCGCGGCGGGCTTGAAGCCAAGCATGTGAGAGACCCGCATGCTGTCCGTAAAGCCGCCCAGCAGTTTGTGCACCGGGGTGCCCAGGGAAATCCCGATGACATCCCAGAGCGCGATGTCCAGGGCCCCCTTGGCCGTGGGGTTGTTGACCGTGCGCCGGAGCAGCTGCTGGACCTTTGAACGGTCCAGCGGGTCCAGCCCGATGAGCTGCGGGGCGAAGACCTTGGTCACCACCGAGACGATCGAATCCTGGGTTTCGCCGTAGGTGTAGGGACGCGGCGGGGTGTCGGCAACACCGCAGACGCCGGTGTCCGTGTAGATCCGGACCAGCACGTGTTCCGCGGAGGTCACCTCGCCGCTGGCGAATTTCAGCGGGCGCGCGTAGGGGATTGAATAGGGGATGGCCTCGATGCGTTCAATTTTCACGGCGGGATTCCTTTGTGGCGGCTGTGGGCTGGGAGTCGAAGAGCTGCAGGAAGCTGCGCAGCAGTGGCGTCTCGGCATCGCGGATCCAGGCCACGGCGAGGTCAACCGGCGGCGAGTCGCGCAGCGGGCGGAACACCACACCTTGGAACGAGAACATCCGAGAGGTCATGGGCACCAGCGCGATCCCCATCCCGGCTGCGACGAGCGAGAGCAGGGTGGAGGTTTCCCTCGCTTCCTGGACGAGCCGCGGCTGGAACCCGGCCCTGCGGCAGGCGTCCACCAAGATGCTGCTGACGGCGGAATAGCTGGGATAGCCGATGAAGTCCTGGCCTGCGAGCTCGGCCAGGTCCAGGGTGCCCTTGTCCGCCAGCGGTGAATCCGCGGGGAGCGCGGCGACCAACTGATCTTGTTCGAGCAGTTTTAGCGCTATCGTTCCGGAGCGGACCGGTGGGCGGAGGACGGCGACGTCGAGCCGGCCGTCCTCGAGCGCGGACTCCATCTGGGGCGTCAGCATCTCGCCCTGTACGGTGATGCGGAGTCCGGGAAGCGTGCGGCGGGCGGCCTGGACAATGGTGGGCATCAGCCGGTACGTGGCGGTTCCCGTGAAGCCGACACGAATGACGCCGGTGGCACCGGCCCCGACCTGCTGTACGTCTTCCTCGAGCGCTTCGAGTTCCTGAAGCAGCAGCCGTCCTCGATCCAGCAGGAGCTGCCCGGCCGGGGTGATCTCCACCTTCCGAGTGGTGCGAAGCAGCAGGGGTGTGCCGAGCTGTTCTTCCAGCTGTCGGATCTGCTGGGACAGGGGCGGCTGGGCCATGTGCAGGCGCTGGGCCGCGCGGCCGAAATGGCGCTCCTCGGCCACGGCAATGAAGTACTTGAGGTGGCGCGTCTCCATTGAAACTCCCAGGCAGCTCGGACACGGCCGTATGCCGTGCTCTGACCAGCTTAGGAGGACCTATTAGTAAGGTGAAATACCTATTTTGAAGCTATTGGGACGTATTGCATATCAATGGCCGGGCTGGGCGGGGGTCCCGCGACCTGCCCGCTCAGTCGAGCAGCAGCGCGGGCTCTTCCAGGATCGCGGCGACGTCGGCCATGAACCGTGCGGAGAGGTCGCCGTCCACCACCCGGTGGTCGAAGGAGCCGCCGAGAGTGGTGATCCAGCGCGGAATCACCTCTCCATCAAGGACCCAGGGTTTCTGCTTGATGGTGCCGAAGGCCACGATGGCGACCTCGCCGGGGTTGATGATCGGCGTGCCGGTGTCGATCCCGAGGGCGCCGATGTTGGTGACGGTCAGGGTGCCGCCCTGCATCTGGGCCGGCTGGGTCTTGCCCGCGCGGGCGGTCGTCGCGAGGTCGTTCAATGCCAGGGCCAGCTCCTTGAGCGAGAGATCCTGGGCGTTCTTGATGTTCGGGACCATCAGCCCGCGGGGCGTTGCGGCGGCGATCCCGAGGTTCATGAAGTGCTTGACGTGGATCTCGGCGGAGTCGCTGCCGTCCGGGTTGTCCACCCAGGTCGCGTTGACGCTGGGGTTGCGGGCTGCGGCCCAGATGACGGCCTTGGCCAGGATCAGCAGCGGGGAAACTTTGATGCCTTCGAAATCGCGGGAGGCCTTGAGCCGCTTGACGAACTCCATAGTCCGGCTGGCATCGACGTCGACGAAGATGCTCACGTGCGGGGCGGCGAAGGCCGACTCGACCATGGCCCGCGCGGTGGCCTTGCGGACACCCTTGACCGGGATCCGCTCTATGCGCTGTTCCTGCGGGCGGCCGGTCTTGCCCCAGAAGGTATCGGCCTTGTCCACTTCCGCGTCGCGCTGGGCCTGGTAGCTGACCAGGTCCTCGCGCGTCACCTCCCCGCGGGCGCCGGTGGGGATGACGTCGGAGAGGTCGATGCCGAGGTCGCGGGCGATCTTACGCACGGGAGGCTTGGCCAGGACCCTGTTGACGAGTCCGCTGATGGCGCCGCTGAGCGTGGGACGCTGGTCAATGGCTTCGGCGGGACCGGTGGCGGCCGGGCGCTCCGTATGTGCGACCGCCTCCGGGCTGATCCAGATGTCGTGCGCCTCGACCCCCACCTGCTCCGCGAGCGGGGCCGCCTCCGCGGTGGCGGCCGACACAGCAGGGCTCGCAGCCGGACCGGCGACCCGGCGGCGGCGCTTGACGGCGTCGGCCTTCGGACCGGAGCCCACCAAGGGGCCGCCGGCCGGTCGCCCGGCCGAGTCACCGGCGTCGGACGTGTCCGGCTCCAGCTTCCCGTACAGCGGAACATCAGGAGCCGGCGCGGCGGGGGCAGGCTCCACGGCGGCGTCCGCGGCGGGGGCGGCGTCGCTGACGCTGATAATCGCGGTCCCGACGTCGACCGTCAGGCCCTCGGGCACAAGCAGCTCGGTGACTGTGCCGGCGAACGGTGACGGCAGTTCCACGAGGGACTTCGCGGTCTCGATTTCGCACAGGACATCGTTGATGGCCACGGTGTCGCCGGGTTTGACCTTCCAGGCGACGATCTCGGCCTCGGTCAGCCCTTCACCCACGTCGGGGAGGTTGAACTTGTGGAGAGTCATGTTGTCCTTGTTGGGGAAAGGCGCCTCAGCGGGAAGCGGTCAGTATGAAAGGGCGCAGTCAGTAGGAATAGGCGTAATCAATATGAGAACGCACGGTCGAGTGCCTCAAGAATGCGGTCGATGTCCGGCAGGTAGTCTTCCTCCACCTTCGCCACCGGGTAGGGCATGTGGAAACCGCCCACGCGGATGACGGGGGCCTCCAGTGAGTGGAAGGCACGCTCGCTGATCCGGGCCGCGATTTCGCCGCCGATCCCGCCGAAGGTCGGGGCCTCGTGGGCCACGATCAACCGGCCCGTCTTCTTGACGGATTCCGTGACGGTGTCGAAGTCGATGGGCGAGATGGAACGCAGGTCGATCACCTCGACGCTGTGGCCGTCCTCGGCCGCGGCGTTGGCCGCGGCCAGAGCCACCGGCACCAGCGGGCCGTAGACCACCACGGTGGCGTCGGTGCCCTCGCGGAGCACGTGGGCCTTGAACGGGTCTGCGGAGGTTCCGGGGGTTTCGGTGTCGACGTCGCCCTTGAGCCAGTACCGGCGCTTGGGTTCGAAGACGATCACGGGGTCCTGGCAGTCGACGGCCTGCTGGATCATCCAGTAGGCATCGTGCGGGTTGGACGGGGTGATGATGCGCAGGCCGGCTGTGTGGGCGAACAGTGCTTCCGGGGACTCCGAGTGGTGCTCGATCGAGCCGATGCCGCCGCCGTACGGGATCCGGATGACCACCGGCACAGTGAGGTTGCCGTTGCTGCGGGAGTGCATCTTGGCCAGCTGGGTGGTGATCTGGTTGAAGCCCGGGAACACAAAGCCGTCGAACTGGATTTCACAGACGGGCAGGTAGCCCCGCAGGGACAGCCCGATGGCGGTGCCGATGATGCCGGACTCCGCCAGCGGGGTATCCACGACGCGGTCGGCGCCGAATTCCGCGATGAGGCCGTCGGTGACCCGGTAGACACCGCCCAGGGGGCCGATGTCCTCGCCCATTAGGAGGGCGCGGGGGTTGTTGGTGAGCGTGGCGCGGAGGCCTTCGTTGATGGCCTTGGCAATGGTCATGGTGGTCATCAGTTGGCCGCCTCCGTGTCTGCAGGTTCCGCCTCGTCCACAAATCCTGCGCTGTACTCCTCGAACCACGCCAGCTCTTCGGCCACCAGCGGGTGGGCTTCCACATAGGTGTTGGCGAAGGCGGTCCGGATGTCCGGAGTTTCGAGATCGTGGGTGGTCTTGCGCACGTAGGCGGCGAGTTCGTCACCGTCTGCCCTGACCTGCTCGAAGAAGTCGTCGTCGGCCAGACCCTGGGCGCGGAGGTACTTCTCCAGGCGCTCCAGCGGGTCCTTGGCCCGCCACCGGCCTTCCTCGGCGGATTCCCGGTATTTGGTGGGGTCATCGGCCGTGGTGTGCGCGCCGACGCGGTAGGTGAAAGCCTCGATCAGCACGGGGCCCTCGCCCTGGCGGGCACGCTCCAGGGCCCACTCGGTGACGGCATGGACAGCGATGACATCGTTTCCGTCCACCCTGATGCCCGGGAAGCCGTAGCCCTTGGCCCGGTTGGCCAGCGGGACCCGGGTCTGCACGGAGCTGGGGACGGAGATCGCCCAGTGGTTGTTCTGGCAGAAGAACACCACGGGGGCCTTGTAGGAGGAGGCGAACACCATGGACTCATGGACGTCGCCTTCGGAACTGGCTCCGTCGCCGAAGTAGACCATAACGGCGGCCTTGGGCTCGGCCGCCTGGCCGGGAGTTCCGTCCGCGAGTGCGGCGGACGCCGCGAACTTCTGGTCGCGCTGGATGCCCATCGCGTAGCCCACGGCGTGCGGTGTCTGGGCCGCGAGGACCAGGGTGTAGAGGTGGAAGTTGGTGTCCTTGGGGTTCCAGCCGCCATTGGAGACCCCGCGGAATTGGCGCAGCAACTCGGCGAGGTCCACGTTGCGGGTCAGGGCGACGCCGTGCTCGCGGTAGGTGGGAAAGATGTAGTCCTGCGGCTGGCTGGCCCGGCCGGAGCCGATCTGGGCGGCTTCCTGCCCGGTGAGCGGAACCCACAAGGCCAGCTGGCCCTGCCGCTGCAGGGCGGTGGCCTCCACGTCGAAGCGGCGGATTTTCGCCATGTCGGCATAGAATCCGCGCAGGTCCTCGGGGTTGATCCGTTCGGCGTATTCCGAGAAGACGGGATCGGAGCCCAGGGTGCCGTCGGGAGCGAGAAGCTGCACCATCGGCTCGGCAGGATCGCCCAGGCGGGCTTCGGCCTCCGCCTCGAGCCGGTCCTCAATATCGGTTCCGTCGAACTCGGTAGAGGGCAGATGTGTGGCGCCCATACCGTCTCCTTGCTTGCCGCATCCGAATGCGCCGCAATCGCTGGGATATATGCCGGACCGGTTATACATTCCCGATCCGGCATATATTTTGGCTTACTCGTCCCTACTTTAGCCGCAGCCGACCGGCTGCGGCCGTCATGTTAAGCGCTAGGAACGCCGCGGCGGTTTTGTATAGATCGCACAGAGTTCCAGGAAACGGGTGTTGGCCTCGGTCTCGCCGATGCTGACCCGGACACCCTCGTTGGCGAAGGCGCGCACGGAGAGTGCCCGCTCTCCCGCCAGAGCGGCGAACTCCACACTGTCGGCACCCAGATTGAGCCACACGAAGTTGCCCTGGGCCTCGGGCACGAACCAGCCCAGGTCTCGCAGCGCGGCGGTGACGCGGTCCCGTTCGTCCACCAGGCTTTGTACCCTTTCTACAACCTCATCGAAATGCTCCAGGGACGTCACGGCCGCGGATTCGGCGATCTGGGACACCGCGAACGGCGTGGCGGCGACGCGCAAGTGCTGGGTGAGATCGGGCTGGGAGACGCTGTAGCCGACCCGCAGCCCGGCAAGGCCGTGGGCCTTCGAGAAGGTCCGCAGGACGACGACATTGGGGTATTTCCGGTACATTTCGATGCCGTCGACGGCGTGCTCGTCGCGGACGAACTCCTGGTAGGCCTCGTCGATGACCACCACGACGTCGGCGGGAACCCGTTTGATGAAGCGCTCGGTCTCCTCGGTGGTGAGGATCGGGCCGGTGGGGTTGTTGGGGGTGCAGAGCAGGATCATGCGGGTGCGTGCGGTCACCGCTTCGGCCATGGCGTCGAGGTCGTGGCGGCCGTCGCCGGTCAGCGGGACCCGGACGCTCTCGGCGCCGGCCAGCCCGACGCAGATCGGGTAGGCCTCGAAAGAGCGCCAGGCGTAGATCACTTCGTCGGGCTTGCCGTCGTCGTTCTGCCCCGCGAAGGTGGCCAGCAGCTGGTTGAGTGCACCCAGGCTCCCGGCGCCGGTGACGATGTCCTCGGCCGGAACGTCCAGGAACCGGGCCAATGATCCGCGCAGCTTGCTGCTCAGCGGATCCGGATAGCGGTTGAAGTCGGTCTGCGCCGCGATGGCCTGCTGCACTGCAGGGATCGGGGGGAGCGGGTTTTCGTTGGAGGAAAGCTTGTAGCTGACCAGGCCCTCGACGGGCACCGGCGGTTTGCCGGCCGCGTAGCGGGGAAGAAGGTCTACCACCGGGCGGGGCCGGATGCCCCCGGCCGTGTTCTCTGATGAAGTCATGCCAACCAGCCTACTTCGGGTCCCCGCCGCAATCGTCTGCCTCAACTGTGGAAAGAGGGGGATATGGTCCCTGCCGTCGCCGGCGGGGATATGACAGCATGGCCCCATGAGCTCATTCATCGTGCGGGTCATCATCAACGGGCTGGCCCTGGCAATCGCCTGCTGGATTCTCACCGGCCTCGATATCACCACCCAGGGCAACGGTATGGTCGCGATTGTTCTGGGCTACTTGTTTATCGGCCTGATCTTCGGCCTCGTCAATGCCTTCGTCAAGCCCATCGTCAGCCTGTTGTCGCTGCCGATCACCATCCTTACCCTGGGCCTCTTCACGGTTGTCATCAACGCGGGAATGCTCTACCTGACCTCCTGGATCAGCAGCTACACCACCGTGCATTTCACCATTGACACCTTTTTCTGGACCGCGGTGTTCGCTGCCCTCATCATTAGCGCCATTTCCCTCGTAGCCAGTTTTCTTCCCGCACTCGACCGGTAGGCGCACTGCAAGGAACCAAGCCACATTCCCCCTGGCTGCGTTCAACCCGGCTAGGCCGCCGGCTGCTGCGGGCGGTCTGCGGGCTTTTCTCCCGGACTCCGCCGCGGCCCCGGAGCCACGGGAGCACCCGGAGCCACGGGAGCCCCACGGTGTGCCGGCATCGCTTCGCGGCGGAGCGAGAAGCGCGTCACTGTGGCAGTGCCACCCGCACCGACCACGGCCGCAAGCGTCGCGGTGGAAGCCTGCAGTGATGGATCCTGGCTGGCGGCAATGTCACGGGCCCCGGCGGCGTAGCGTTCCATGGCATGGCCCGGTCCCAACCCCGGCTCCAGCCATTCAGGGCCGGGGATGGGCCCGGTCAAAGTCACGGTCACGCGGTCCTTGGCGTCCGGGTTGGGCAGCCCGTCCGCTCCGGGCACCCAGTCCGCTTCATGCTCCAGGTGCAGGCTGCTGATGCCGCCCGCAGGCTCGATCCCGCCCACCGGGGAACCCGCCGTGAGCACGAACTTCAGCTCGTAATCGGACAGGAACGCTTTGTCCCGGCCGAGGTTCATGGCATGGATGCCGCCCTGGCTGTAGCCGACGGCGGCCACCTGGTCGCCCGCCTCGGCGCCGGCGTCCGTCAGGGCCCGGCGGATGGCAGCGGCGGTCTCCGCCGAGTCGTAGCCGAGCCCTTCGGTGATGCCGCCGGCGTCGAAAGGGTTGGTGCCCTGCGGCAGTCCGTCCAGCTGCGTGCCGGGAATGATGACCGCCCACGCTCGGCTGCCGGGCTCCCCCAGCCGTAGGACCTCGATCTCCCCGCTGTTCCGGCCGACGGCCTCCGCCCGCAGCAGCAACCCGGAGGGTGACACGTCGACCTCCTCCGTCCGGGTTTCCCTGCCGGCGATCCGGACCGGCCGGGGACGGAGAAAATCCAGTCCCGGCGCGTCCGCCAATCCACGGATCGCGGCCCGCACTCCGCCCTCCGGTCCCGCCAACACGGCCAAACCGGCAGGCAGGCCAAGCAACAGCGCCAGCCTCGCGGGCGCCAGCGCGACTGCGTCCTCCACCGTGTCGCGCACCGTGACCGGAGGCAGGCCGAACAGTCCCCACAAGGGCCCGTACGCCGGGCCGGTCCGGCCAATCCGCAGAAGCAGGGCATTCCGGGCCTCCGTGAACTCGTACTCCCGATGGCTGGCGCGGACTTCGCTGGCGAGACCTTCCAGCTCTGTCCGGACGCGTCGGAGGGCCCTGGCTCCTTCCCCGACGGCGACAATCGCATGGCTGCCGCTGGAACACGCATCAGACTGGTAAGGGAACAGAGCACGACGCACCCCGTCGGCCTCCGCTTCCACGGCCGCCAGCTCCCGGACGATCCCGTCCAGGGCCGCGGCGCCGGACAGCAGCTCCTCGAACTGGAAACTGAGTCCGCCCACTCCGCCACGGATCCGGAGCGCCCCGTCCTCCGGCGCAACCGGCACGGGTGCTCGCCCGGAGCCCGCCGGCGAGGACTCGGCCATCAGCCCGGACGCCCCGGGGGCAACATCACGTTCCGGGCATGCCGCAGGACGGCGGCGACGGCCTCCTGCAGGGCCGTCCGGCTGCGGCGCAGGGACGCGGCCTGCAGGGACAGCGACGTCCGGTAGGCCCGGCCTGCCGGGGACTGCCAGCTCTGCAGTTCCACGCTGACGAGCCGGGCCAGCACTGCGTCCACGTGGTCCACGCATGCGGCCGTGCGGGCTGCAAGCTGCTGCACCTCATGGCCGCGCGATGCGCAAGCCGCGGCGTCAGAGGCCAATAAGGCCCCCGCTGATGCGGCGCTGCCGGTGCTTCCTGTGCTTCCTGTACTGCCGGTTCTGCCGGTTCTGCCGGCGCTCGTGGACATACCATCGACGCTAGGCAACCCGCCGGGCCGGCTGAAGTTCCCGTCCCACCCATGTGGACAACTTGGCGCAGGGAGCCACGTGGCGAATGCGGCAAACCCGGCCAGGAAGTCATATGGACCGGTGCGCTTAAGGCCCGGCGGGACTTCGTGAAAGAATCGGAACATGCCTGAAACTGCCGCCACAGCTGATACCCGCACGCCGTCCGGACGCCTGGCCCTCGCCGCGTCCTCACAACAGATCGCGCTCGGTCCGCTGGACGGCCGGTACCAGTCCGCCGTCGCGCCGTTGGTCGACTACCTCTCGGAGGCCGCCCTCAACCGTGACCGGGTCGCCGTCGAGGTTGAATGGCTCATCCACCTGACCGGCAACAGCGTGCTGCCCGGCGCCGGGCCCCTGACCGCGGAGCAGCAGGAGAAACTGCGCGCGATCGTCACCGAATTCGACGCCGGATCGGTCGCCGAACTGGCTGACATCGAAGCCGTCACAGTGCACGACGTCAAGGCCGTCGAGTACTACATCGGCCGCCGGCTGCCCGCCATCGGCATCGAACACCTGACCGCCCTGGTCCACTTCGGCTGCACCTCCGAGGACATCAACAACCTCTCCTACGCCTTGGGCATCAAGGGCGCCGTGGAGGATGTCTGGCTGCCCGCCGCGCGGAAGCTCGTCGCGCAGATCAGCGCGATGGCCGAAGCCAACCGGGCCGTGCCGATGCTCTCCCGCACGCACGGCCAGCCGGCCACCCCCACCACCCTGGGCAAGGAACTGGCCGTCATCGCGCACCGCCTGAACCGCCAGCTGGACCGCATCGCCCGGACCGAATACCTCGGCAAGATCAACGGCGCCACCGGCACCTATGCCGCCCACGTGGCCTCGGTTCCCGGCGCCGACTGGCAGCACGTCGCCCAGAGCTTCGTGGAAGGCCTGGGACTGAGCTGGAACCCGCTGACCACCCAGATCGAAAGCCACGACTGGCAGGCGGAGCTGTACGCCGACGTCGCGCGGTTCAACCGGATCCTCCACAACGTCTGCACGGACATCTGGAGCTACATCTCGATCGGCTACTTCGTGCAGATCCCGGTCGCGGGTGCCACCGGTTCCTCCACCATGCCGCACAAGGTCAACCCGATCCGCTTCGAAAATGCCGAGGCCAACCTGGAGATCTCCTCCGGGCTCCTGGATGTCCTGGGCTCCACCCTGGTCACCTCCCGGTGGCAGCGCGACCTCACCGACTCCTCCTCGCAGCGCAACATCGGGGTGGCCTTCGGCCACTCGCTGCTCGCCATCTCCAACGTGGCCAAGGGCCTGGACCGCCTGAAAGTCGCGGAGGACGTCCTGGCCGCGGACCTCGACACCAACTGGGAAGTCCTGGGCGAGGCCATCCAGATGGTCATGCGCGCCGAAGCCATCGCCGGCGTCGAAGGCATGGAAAACCCGTACGAGCGGCTCAAGGACCTGACCCGCGGGCAGCGCGTCGATGCCGCCAGGATGCAGGAGTTTGTCCAGAGCCTGGGCCTGTCCGCGGACGCCGAGGCCCGGCTGCTGGCGCTCACCCCCGGCAAGTACACCGGCATCGCGGACAAGCTGGTGGACCACCTCGCATGAGGCTCCTGCTCATCCGCCACGGCCAGACGCCCGGGAACGTCCTGGGCCAGCTGGACACCGCCCACCCGGGCCCCGGGCTGACCGAGCTCGGCGAACGGCAGGCCGCCGCGCTGGCGCGGTCGCTGGTGAATGAGCAGATCGACCGTCTCTACGCCTCCACGCTGATCCGTACCCAGATCACGGCCGCGCCGCTCTCGAGCGTCCGCGGCCTGGAGATCGAGGTGCTCGAGGGCCTGCACGAAATCGAAGCAGGGTCCCTGGAGAAGCTCACCGACAAGGAGTCGCACCTGCGCTACCTCGGCACGGTGTTTGGCTGGGCGGACGGGGAACTGCACCGCAGGATGCCCGGCGGTCCCAGCGGGCACGATTTCTTCGAACGCTACGACGCCTCGATCGCACGGATCGCCACCGCAGCAGCGTCCGGCACCGCGGCATCCGGCGGCGCCGGGACCGTGGCCGTGGTCAGCCACGGCGCCGCGATCCGCGTCTGGGCGGGCCTGCGGGCCCGCAACATGGAGGCGGGCTTCGCGGCCCGCCACGTCCTCGCCAACACCGGCATCGTGGCGCTGGAAGGGGATCCCGACGCCGGCTGGCGGCTCATCCACTGGGACGACAGTCCCGTGGGCGGCCTGGCGCTGGTGGATCCGACGGCGGAGGACCCCACCGGCCGCACGCTGTAGCCGAATTCTCCGGAACCTTACGCACAGGAAACACGGCCGTAACCGGCGCTTCCTAGCCTTAGTCTGCATAACCCTTAGGCGAAGCGAGGCAGCCATGCAGACCAACCCGCGGCTCAACATCCGGCAGGTCACCTGGGCCAACCCGGTGGGGGCGGACCTCCGGGCGGCCCAGCAGGCCGAACTCGATGCCCGCTTCGGCACCAGCGACCACGAACCCGGCCCGCCGCCGTCGGAGGCTGACACGGCAGTGTTCCTCGTCGCCCACGACAAGGCATCCGGGCAGCCCGTGGGCTGCGGCGGCCTGCGTATCCTGGACCAGCACACGGCCGAGATCAAGAGACTCTATGTACTGCCGTACACCCGCGGCTCGGGGGTGGCCAGCTCCATCCTCGCGGCCCTGGAGGCGCATGCCCACTCCCTGGGCATCACCTCCATCAGGGCGGAGGCGGGCTCGGTGCAGGCCGACGGCCGGCAGTTTTACCAGAACTCCGGCTTCACCCCGGTGCCGAATTTCGGGCCGTACATCGGGGTGGAACATTCCTATTGCTACGCGAAGGCCATCGACTCGCACAGCGCAGCGCACACCGCCATGGCCTGAGCGGCAACACGGTTCAGCGTCACTGGTCAGCGTCAGCGCCCGACGGCGGCAGCGCCGCCCCGCCTCCTGCCGGCGAGCCGCAGCATCCCGTCGCGCAGGGGCTGGGCACTTTCGGCGAGTGCCAGCCGGGCCATGGCGGTCGACGCCACGCGCAATGCCTGGCTGCGCAGCAGTCTCCGCCGGTTGTACGCCTGCAGGGCCTCCGGGAGCGGGCGGGTGTTGAGCAGCTCCGCGAGGGTGACAGCATCGATCAGCGCCTCGCAGGCGCCGCGCCCCAGGTTCGGCATCATGCCGTGTGCCGCGTCCCCCACCAGCACCGCGTTTCCCCGCCGGTAGCTGCCCGGATAGGGCACCGTCCAGACCCGTTGCGCCAGCGTCTCCCCCGGCGTCGCAGCCGCCAGAACCCGGTCTATGCCGTCAGCGCGGCCGGCGAAGCGCGCTCGGGTCAGGGCCAGAGCCTCGCCGACGTCGATCCCTCCGGGGCCCAGCCCCGAGCGGTATGAGGCGTACCAGTAGGTCCGGCCGCGGGATGCGGGTGTGACGCCAAACAACTGCCCGCGGCCCCAGTACTCACCGCCGCCGCCCGGCGGAACCGGCCCATCGATGATGCCGCGCAGCGCCAAATAGGGGCTGAGCCTGGCCTTGGCCCGTTCACCCCAGACACTCCGGCGGACGATGCTGTGCACGCCGTCGGCGCCGACGACGGGGCCCGGACCCGGCAGTGACGTCACCGGCCCGTAGGCCCTGAGCACCGAGGCGGGCACCGCAGCATCCAGCAGCCGGAGCAGGTCCGCCCGCGACACCCCGATAACGTCCGGCGCACCGGCCCGGAGCAGGACGTTCCCGGAACCGTCCCGGAGAGCCATGCCGCCAAAATCCGAGGCGGCCGCACGGATCGCCGGGAGAACACCCACCTTCTGCAGTGCCCCCTGGGCTTCCGGCCACATGGCCAGGGACGTCTCCACCGACGGCGGCTCCTCCCGCCGCTCGTGGACCGTCACCTGAAAGCGGCGGGGGTCCAGGTGTGCGGCCAGCGCCAGCCCCGCGATGCCGCCGCCCACCACCGAAAGAGCGTCCATGCCCAGAGTCTACGGCCGACCCCGGTGCCCGGGGGATCCCGTCACACAGCACCCGGCGCGCACGTGTCGGCTAATCTCGCACTATGGAACCGGCCGACATCACCTTCCGCACCCGCAAGTGGGTGCGGCCAGAAGACCTCAACGCGAACGGCACACTGTTCGGCGGAAGCCTGCTGAAGTGGATCGACGAGGAAGCGGCGATCTACGCGATCCTGCAACTCGGCAATGGCCGGGCCGTCACCAAGTACATTTCCGAGATCAACTTCGTCAGCTCGGCCGTCCAGGGCGACCTGATCGAGATGGGGCTGACGGCCACCCGCTTCGGCCGGACGTCACTGACCATGCGCGCCGAGGTCCGGAACATGATCACCCGGCAAAGCATCCTCACCATCGAAGAGATTGTTTTTGTGAACCTCGATCCGCACGGCAAGCCCGCCCCCCACGGGTACACCGAGATCACCTATGACCGGGACCGGATCCCGACCCATCACCTGACCGAGACACTCGAAGAGGACTAGGCGGCCGTCGGGGCCGTTACGCCCAGAAGTCGTCCCACTTGGCGGTGTCTTCGGAGTACTCGCGGCCCTCGGCAATCTTTCCGTCGCGGACCACAAACGCAATGACGGTGCCCGTGTCGAGTGTCTTGCCGTTGCTCTCGCTGTGGGTCTGCTGGATCGCGACCGTGTGTTTGTCCCCGCCGACAATGTCCTGGACGTCGGCTTGGAAGGAACCCTGGCTGCGCGCTCCCAATTCGCCGAAATACGCCAGGACAGCGTCTCGGCCCTGTTTAGTTCCCGACAGCACGCCGCCTCCGGCTGCGTGCCAGACTGCGTCCTCCGCGAACACCTCGCTGAGGGTCGCCATATCCCCGGCGTTGAAGGCTTCGTACCCCCGCCGAACCAGTTCAACATTCTCTGCGGTTCCCATGATTGGACACCTCTCCGTCGTCCTTGTCGGGTTGTGCTGGGACGGTTCAAGGCTAGTCCTGGCCACGGAGCGTGTCGATGGAAATATGAACTCCTTCAGGAGTTTCGGCAGACGTCCTAACGCGAGCCCGGCCAGCCCGTGTACGCCTCGGCGAGGTAGGCCCGGCCGTGGCGGGATGACACCACCGAGTTGAGCTCGCCGAGCTGGCGGGCGCGGGCGAAGTCGTCCGCGCCGGCCGGGGTGTGCAGCATGGACGTCATCCAGTACGAGAACTGTTGCGCCTTCCAGACCCTGTCCAGGGCACGGTCGCTGTATCCATCCAGCAGCCCGGTGTGTCCCGTTTGGTAAAAACTGTCGAGGCCTTCAAAAAGGACCTTGACGTCGTTCAGCGCAAGGTTCAGGCCCTTGGCCCCCGTCGGCGGGACGGTGTGCGCTGCGTCGCCGGCGAGGAAGAGCTTGCCGTGCCGCATCGGGGCGAGGACCGAACTGCGGAACTTCAGGACCGTCTTGTCGATGACGGGCCCTTCCTTGAGTTCGAAGCCGTTGCCGTTGACGCGGCCGCGGAACGTTTCCCAGATCCGGTCATCGCTCCAGTTGTTGACGTCCTCGTTCGGGTCGCACTGGAAGTACATCCGCTGGACGGTCTCGGTCCGCTGGCTGATCAGGGCGAAGCCGTTCGCGGAATTGGCGTAGATCAGTTCATCGGAGCTGCGCGGCGCCTCGGCGAGGATGCCGAACCAGGCGAACGGGTACTCGTGGACAAACCTTTGACGCCGGTTTTCGGGGATCGCGGAACGGGCCTGGCTGCGGGAACCGTCGGCTCCGGCGACGAAGTCCGCCTGGAGTTCGTACTCCACGCCTTCCGCGTCGGTGAACCAGACCTTCGGCGTGCCCTCGAGGTCATGGAGGGAGGTGTCCGTGACGCCGTACCGGACGTCGCCGCCGTCGGCCTCGCGTCGTGCGGCGAGATCAATGAAGACGTCGGTCTGCGGGTACAGCCAGACCGACTCCCCCACGAGCTCCTTGAAGTCGATTCGGTGGCTTTCACCGTCAAAGCGCAGTTCGATCCCGTCGTGCCGGTCGCCGTCACGCAGCACCCGGTCCGAGACTCCGCTGTCCACCAGCAGGTTCACCGAGCCGTGTTCCAGGATGCCGGCACGGACGGTTTCCGAGATTTCCTGACGGCTGCGGAGCTCGATCACCGTGGATTCGATCCCCGCCTTGGCCAGCAGGTGGGACAGCATGAGCCCTGCCGGGCCGGCCCCCATGATCGCGACCTGGGTGGTGATGACGTTGCGGTTCGCCATGGTGTCCTCGCTCCGTTGCGGGGCCGCGAATCAGTGTCCGGGCCGGATGGATCTTCTCGCTAACAGTGTGGGGCCGGGGCGAGGACTCGCGTTACGGCACTTCCGTTGAACGGAATTCGGTGACGCTTTGGGATTCACCCAGCCGGCGTCCGATGCCCCGGGCAGCGGTCTGCAGGGCGGGCACCAGCGCCTGCAGGCGCGTCTCATGCAGGGGGACCACGACGCCGATAGCGGCCACCGTGGGCTTCTTCCGGTCCCGCACCGGAACGGCGACGCCCCGGGTGTCCGGGTCCACCACGCCGGCCAGCTGGGCATAGCCCTGTTGGGCCGCTTCGCTCAGCAGGCGGCGCAGCTCGTCCACCGCCAGCCTTCCGGTGGGATCCGCGAAGCCTCCGACATACTCGGCTTGCACGTGCCTGGGCTGGTTGGCCATCAGCACCAGCCCGGCGGAGGACACGTGCACCGGCATGCGTCCGGCCACCTGCGCCCGGTTGGCCACCGAACCCCGCCGGGACAGCCGCTCCACAAAGAGCACCTCGCTGCCGTCCAGCACGGCCAGGTTCACATTCTGGTTGAGCACCTGCTGGATATCCTCCATAAACGGCAGGGCCGCCTGCCGGAGTTCCAAGGTGGGTGAATTCCGGTTCACAAGCTCCCACAGGCGCAGCCCCAGCCGCACGGAACCGCCGGCTCCCAGCTCCAGCAGACCATGCCCGGCAAGCTGCCGGACCAACCGGTGCGCCGTGGTCAGGGGCAGCCCGGCCCGGGTGGCCAGCTCCGTCAGCTGCAGGACATTGGAGCCTTCCGGAAAAGCTGCAATGACCCGCACCACGCGGTCCACCACGGAATCTCCAGAGCCCGAGTTGGCCATGCGTCCTCCTTACCGGGCGGAGCCCATCATTCCATTGAATGGTTTTAGGTGTCCCACGTTACACCCGCCGGTGATACAACTCTCAGGTCGGATGCTGCCCGAATGCCCGTTGCCGCGCACCGGAAGCCCGCTCATTCCTTCGCCTTCGTGCCCGCTCGACGCCGAGCCCTATCTTCGAGGTTGCCATGCCAATGACGTCCGCTGACCGCACTTCCCGCTGGCCTGTCTGGCTCTGCTGGCTGGCCATGGTGCTGGACGGTTTCGACCTGGTGGTGCTGGGCACCGTCATTCCGACACTGATCAAAACCCAGGAACTCGGGTTCGACGCCGTCGGAGCCACGTTGGCCGCCACGATTTCCCTGGTGGGCGTGGGCCTGGGCGCGCTCTTCATCGCCCCACTCTCGGACCGGTTCGGCCGCCGCCGGCTGCTGATCGCCTGCGTTGCCTGGTTCTCCCTCTTCACGCTCGCCATCGTGATCGCCCCCAACGTCCTGGTGTTCAGCATCTTCCGGCTCCTGGCCGGCGTGGGCCTCGGCGCTTGCCTGCCCGCGGCGCTGGCCTACATGAACGACTACGCCACCAAGGAGGGGTCGGCCGGCCGGTCCACCACCAGGACCATGACCGGTTACCACGTCGGCGCTGTCCTCACGGCCCTCCTGGCCCTCGCGCTGATCCCGAACTGGCGGATGATGTTCATCATCGGTGGCGCTGCCGGGCTGGCCTTGCTGCCGTTCCTGTGGTTCAAGCTGCCCGAGTCCCTGCCGCCGGTCCGCCAGGCCGCTGAACCGGCGCAGGCGGCCAGCTTCCGCGACCTCGCCAAGAAGCCCTACCCTGTGGTCGCAGTCGGAATCGGGATCGCGTCCTTCATGGGGCTGCTGCTCGTCTACGGCCTGAACACGTGGCTTCCGCAGCTGATGGCCTCCGCCGGCTACTCCATCGCTGCCGGCATCGGGCAGCTGCTTGTCCTCAACGTGGGCGCTGTCGTCGGGCTCTTCGTCGCCGGTGTCCTCGCGGACAGGCACGGTGCCAAAAAGGTGGTCCTGCTGTGGTTCGGCCTGTCGGCCGTTCTCCTTGCCGTGCTGAGTATCAAGCTGCAGAATGAACTGCTCCTCAACGCGGCTGTGTTCGTCACCGGCGTCTTCGTCTTCAGCTCACAGGTCCTGGTCTACGCCTGGGTGAGCCAGCTCTTCCCCAGCCGGCTGCGGGCCACCGCCCTGGGCTACTCCGCGGGCGTCGGCCGCCTGGGCGCCATCCTGGGCCCAGCCGTCACCGGCACCCTGGTGGCCGCCGGCATCGCCTACCCTTGGGGTTTCTACGTCTTCGCCGCAGCGGCCCTGATTGCCGTGGCCGCACTGGCCATCGTGCCGCAGCGGGTCCCGCACAGCGAGCCTGCAGCTGCTGAGGTCGCGGGGGAGTCGGCGCCCGCGGAAATCTAGCCCGTCAGGCTGCGGCGCTCCGGCGGTCAGAGGGCCCGGTTGAGGCTTCGCCGCAGGAGCCAGGCGCCCAGCACGAGAAGCGCCGCAGCCATGCCCGCCAGGACTCCTAACTGGGGCAGGATATCCGCAAGGGTGCCCTCGTGCCGCTGGATGTCGGCAAGCGCATCGTAAGCCCAGCGGTGCGGAGTGGCGAGGGAGATCGCGGCGAGGGTTTCCGGGAAGAACTCAGGCGGCACCATGCAGCCGCCCAGGCCGGCCAGCACGAGTCCGGCGCCCACGCCAACCCCCGCTGCGGCGGTGTCGTTGTCCATCACCGATCCGATCATCATCGCGGCGGCTGCCGAGACCGCGCAGAAGAGCACCAGGACCAGGCCGGACAGCCACAGATTGCCCCAGTCCACGCCGAACAGCAGCGCGGTGCCCACCATGATGAAGCCGCCCTGGACGAAGGCAATGGCGAACCGTCCCATCGCCTGCCCGGCGACGACCTGGCCGCTGGAGACCGGGGCCGACATGACCCGGCCCACCACACCATAGCGCCGGGCCTGGATCAGCGTCGCCGCGCCGGTGAGCGAGCTGAGGAACACAAAGAGCAGCAGTTGCTGCGAGGCACCGAGGTCGAACCGGCCCAGCCCCCGGAATTCCTGCTCCACATCGTTCGCGTCCACGATCTCCACGGTCGGCACCGCCACCTGCTCGGCGGCCTGGTCCAGGGCCGTGCCGGCGTGCTCTTGGGGAACGCCGGCGCCGCTCAGGGCGGCGAGCTGGCCCCGCTCCAGGCCCACCGCCTGCACGGCGCTGCGGACCTGCTGCAGCACGGCCTGCGCCGCGGATTCAGGCGCCACCACGACGTCGAGCTCCGCCGGCCGCCCGGCGTCGAAAGCCTCCGCATCGGCGTCGTCGAGGAACAGCCCGACGTCGGCGCGTCCGCGGCTGAGGTCCGTCCTCGCCGCGTCCGCGCCGGTCGCCGTGACGTCGGCTCCGGACGCCTCAAGCTCCGCGGTCAGGGCCTGGGACAGTGCCGAGCCGGGTCCGGAGATGGCCACCCTGGCCTGGCCGCTGCCGGCACCGAACTGCGAACCGAGCAACAGGATCAGCATGAGGGGGAAAACAAAGACGAAGAAGATGTTCGACTTGTCCCGCAGGAAGCGCCGCAGTTCCACCGCAGCGATCGCGGCCATGGTCTTCATGCCTGCGCCCCCCGGTCCGGCAGGAAGCGCGAAAGGACGAGCCCGGCCGCGGCGAAAGCCAGCATCACCGCGACCGGCCCCGTCACGTCGCCGAGTGTCCCCCCACCGGCTGAGATCCCCAAACCCCGGATAAACGCGCCGATCGGATTGAGGTCCAGCAGCGTTGCGGCGAAGCCGGTGCCCTCGACCGGGAAGAAGGCGCCGCCGGCGATCCCCAGCACCATCGCCAGGATGGCCTGTGCCACGTTCGCCTGCTCAGCCGTCCGGACCAGCCGGGCGACCACGAACGTGAGGCTGGTCGCGGCGGTCGCGACGCAGAGGATCAGGGCTGCCACCACCAGCGGAGATCCGAAGGAAACGTCGAACAGCCGGGAGCCGGCCGTCAGCAGGACGGTGGTGGCAACAACGCCCAAAATAAAGCCGGTGCAGGCCTTGGCCGTAATCACCGTGACGGCGGTGACCGGCATCGACCGCAACCGGGCCAGCGTGCCCTGTTCCCGCTCGGCGAGCAGGCCCAACACGCCGAATCCGACGGTGAACATCAGGAACAGCCCGGCCTGGCCCGCGACAAGCGTGCCGCGGAGGGAGAGTTGTTCGGCGGCTGCCTGTCCTTCGGCCAGGGTCAGCAGGGCCGGCCCGGCCGCGGCCTGCTCGGCCAGCGCCGCGAGATCCTGGTGCGGCAGCCCGGCAATGCCGCCGGCTGCGGCGGTCACCGTTCCGGCGGCTATCTGGTCCACGACCCCTTGGACCACGGAGATCAGCACTCCGGATTCGAGCGTGGCGTCGCTGCCCTCGAGCAGTTGCACCGACGCGGCCTGCCCGGACAGCGCGGCGTCGCTAAACCCTTCGGGAACAATGATGCCGAGCTCGGCGCCGCTGGCCTGCATCTCGCCGCGGACATCCGGGGCCGGGACCCGCTTGATGGTCACGTCCATGATTTCGAGGGATTCGACGGCGCCCAGCAGTGCGGCACCCAGCTGGTCGGCGTCGTCCGCGCTGGCGACGACGGTGACCGGCTGCAAGTCAACGGTGTCGTCGCCGAGGCCGCCGAACACGAGGCTCAGCACTCCCATGAGTGCGAGCGGGACAATGAGGGAGAAAATAAAGACGGACTTGTCGCGGATGCGCTGCCGCAGGTCATTCGCGACCATGGTCCACAGCCCACGCATCTCAGTCCCTCAGCGCTTTGCCGGTGAGGTGCAGGAAGACGGACTCAAGGTCGGGCCGGACGATCTCCACGGACGTGACGGACATCCCGGCGTCGCCGGCGCCGGTCACGATCCCCGCGAGTGCCGTGGGTCCGTCGCTGACCGTGAGCATGAGTCCGGACCCGTCGCTGTCAACGTGCTGCACGGCCGGCAGCGCACGCAGGGCCTCCGCGGCCAGGGCCGTGCTGCCGCCGCCGCGGAGGTTGATCCGGTCCACCCCGCCGGTCAGGGTGATTAGCTGGTCCCGGGTGCCCTCGGCCTGGAAGCGGCCCTCGTCGATGATCGCAATCCGGTCGCAGAGCCGCTCGGCTTCCTCCATGTAGTGGGTGGTGTAGAGGACTGCCATGCCTTCGACGGAAAGCCGTTCCACGGACTCGAGGATGGAGTTGCGGGACTGCGGATCCACTCCGACGGTGGGTTCGTCCAGGATCAGCAGCGCGGGCCGGTGGAGCAGCCCGATGCCAATGTTCAGCCGGCGCTTCATGCCCCCGGAGTACTTTTTGGTCAGGTCGCCCGCACGGTCGCTCAGCCCGATCAGTTCCAGCACCTCGTTGGTGCGCCGCGTGAGGTCCTTGCCCGTGAGTCCCTGCAGCCGGCCGAAGAACTTCAGGTTCTCCCGGGCTGTCAGGTCCGGGTAGATGGCCAGCTCCTGCGGGACCAGGCCGATGACCCGCTTGGCCTCCGTCTCGGACGGCGTCATGTCACGGCCCGCCACCCGGACAGAGCCCTCGTTGGCCGGGATCAGGCCGGCGACCATGGAGATGATGGTGGTCTTTCCCGCGCCGTTGGGCCCCAGCAGCCCATAGGTTTCCCCGGCACGGATGTGGAAGGAAACACCGTCGACGGCGGTCAGGTCCCCGTAGCGCCTGACGAGCCCCCGGACGTCCAGCACGTCCTTGGCTGTTACCTCAGCAACGTCCACAGCACCCCCAGTCGGCTTGCACAGTCGCCCTGCGCAGTCGTGTCCAGACTAGCCTTCCGTGCGGGGTACCGCCGGGACAGGGCACTTGGACCCCGTGTCGCCCGTCAGTAGGATGTGCGGAGTCGCCGCCACACCGTTGGGGCCAGCACCACGGCGATGCCGACGGCGGCGCCGATGACAGTGTCGAAGATCCGGTCCCGCAGCAGGATGCCCGGCGGCACGGGCGCGACGAGCAGCGTCGAGATCAGGGCCAACGGCGTCACGAAGATCTGCGCCAGGACATACTGGCGGGCGATGAACATCTCCGCGCCGAACTGGCAGGCGGCGATCACCAGGACTGTCTGCCAAGGGACGGGCTGGAGGAGCAGGATCGCCGCGAGCAGCACCAGCCCGAGAGCGGTGCCCACGATTCTCTGCAGACCGCGGCTGACGCGGTGACGGGTGGTGTGGCCCACCAGCGGCACTACGGCGGCCACCATCGCCCAGTAGTTGTGGCCGAAGCCCAGCCGTTCCCCCAGCAGCGTTGCCAGGGTGCCGGCCAGGCCCGCCGCCACGAGGTAGCCGATGCTTTCGAGCAGGGCCGTCCGCTTTTCTGCCGGTGTCAGGGCTGCCGCGGCGGCCGGCACCCACGGCGTCCGGCGGCTCGGGACCACACGGGAGGAGATCCCGAGCAGCAGGGCGAAGGCAACGGTCAACGCGCCCACGAGCATGCCTTGCCAGAGCGGCGGCTGGTTGGGGATGGACGCGATCGCGGCGAAGGCAAAGATGTGGAACAACGAGCCGGCAGGGCGGAGCCGCCACGAGGCGACGATCAGCGAGCAGCTTCCGGCCACCAGGGTGGTCGCAACGACCTGGAGCCAAATGGTCTCCGCCGCTGTGAGCCCAAGGGCCACCGCCGCGCGGGCGGTCAAGGCGGCGAGCAGCATTACCACCAGCATCAGCGCCCCGGCACGGAACTGAAGGCGGGAGCGCCTGGCGTGCGGCTCGTTGCGGCCGTAGATTCCGGCGAAGGCTCCGAAGGAGGCGAAAATCGCCAGGTCCAGGCGGTCCAGCAACACCAGGGTGATCAGCGGGATAAAGACTCCGATGGCGCAACGAATGGCCACTTGGTGGTCCTTGTTGCCGGGAGCCATGGTGAACATCTCCGCAAGCATCTTCACGGGTGGCGGCGCCTTTCTCACGGTCGGATTATTACGACGGCGGCGCTGGCATCCTCGCCCGATTTTACGCCCGGACGGCCGCGGACCCGGCATTCCCATCCATTCAGTGGAGCCGGCACACATTGAGAGACAAGTCGGCGGACAAGACAGGAGACACCTCGGCGGACGGGGCCGCGGAAGTGATAGCGTCTAGCGGTTGATCCCCCGCGCCGGGGTCACGGCACACCGAGTTACATCAAGGCACACGGAGGACCCATGCTCAAAGGATTCAAGGACTTCATCCTGCGCGGCAACGTGATCGAACTGTCCATCGCCGTGGTGGTCGGCACCGCATTCACAGCCCTGGTCAGCGCGTTTACGGCGAACATCGTGAACCCCATCATTGCGGTGGCCGGCGGGGTCAACACCCGCGGGCTGGGCTTTCCAATCCTGCCGGGGAACGATAAGACCTTCCTCGACTTCGGCGCTGTCATCACGGCGTTCGTCACGTTCATGATCACGGCCGCCGTCGTTTACTTCATCTTCGTGGCGCCAATGAACCGGATCAACCATATGGTCAAGAAGCGCCTCGCCACTGCGGAGCCGGAGGAGGAACCGGTCCCGGCGGACACGGCCCTGCTGGCCGAAATTCGTGACCTGCTGGCCCGGATCGCCGGCGCGGAGCACGAACGGACGGCCGATCACGCCGCCGAGGAACGGGCCGGGGAACGCGCCGTCGAGGCCGTCGGCGAACACAGCCGTTAGGCAGAACAGAATCGTCACCGGCCGGCAATAGCCCCGTAACAGCGCGCGGACATCATGGGACCCATGAAGCCCCCAGCCCGCAGCACAAATCACGGCAGAACACCGGCCTCCGAGCTGAGCTGCGAAGTTTGCGGCCAGATGCCCGAACCCACCAAAACCAGGCTGACCTTGGCCAACATCGCCGTGATGCTGCCCATCGAGCTGCTGGTCCATGCGGCCGTGGTGGGAACGCACCTGCCCTATGCAGCCAAGGTCCTCGTCCTCACGCTGACCGCCACCATTCTGGTTATCTGGGTGGCGGAACCCTCCGCGACGCGGATGCTCCGGACCTGGCTGCATGCCCCCGCGTTGGGGGGGGGGGGGGGGGGGGGGGGGGGGGGGGGGGGGGGGGGGGGGGGGCGGGGGGGGGGGGGGGGGGGGGGGGGGG
>NZ_JCBANT010000019.1:0-68386 GCF_059816125.1 Arthrobacter sp. 001422645
ACGCGTCCCGCGGCGGGGGGGGGGGGCGGGGGGGGGGGGCGCGCCCCGCGCCCCCCCCCCCCCCCCCCCCCCCCCCCCCCCCCCCCCCCCCCCGGCAAGGCGTCCGACGGCGGCCGGCCGGCCGTCCTCGTCGCGCACGAGGGCGTACAGGGCCGGGCAGCGTTCCAGGATGCCGCGGGCGACGGCAAGGGCGGTATCGTCGCCGCGGCCGTCCACGCTCCACCACAGCCGCAGCCACTCTTCGGAGGGGTCGGCCGAAATCTCGACGTCGGGGTCAGCCGCCGGCGCATCCGTGCCGCCGTCGAGGGCCAGCACCAGGGTTTCGGACTGCCGCGTGAAGCCTTCCGCGTCCAGTACGGCGTTGAGCGCCGCGTGGCGCGGGTCCTCGAACACCTGGAAGATCAACGGCAGCCGGCGGTTCCGGTACCAGAGGCGCGCCTCCCTGAGCCTCGCGAGCAGCCCGTGGGGATCGAGGCCAGGTTCACGCGGCCACACGGAGTTGGCCCGCTGGGTCACCCCTGAGGCGGCGCGGAGCACCCAGCCGCCGGACTCTTCCGCCTCGGCGGCGGGCCACGCGGCATCCATCAGCGCTTCAAGCCCGGTGATCGGTTCCGGTTCCATAAGCCCCCCTCGCTCCCGTGCTTCCGGGACAGCAATTGCTCCGACAGCAGAGGCTCCCCGGTGTCCCGGAGAGCCTCTGCTAATCAACACGTCAGGTTACTTGGCGTCGTCAGCCTTCGGCGGCGCGGCCTTCTTGGCCTCGGGCTTGAAATCAACCCCGGCTTCCTTGCGCTGCTGCGCCGTGATCGGCGCGGGCGCCTGGGTCAGGGGGTCGAAGCCGCCGCCGGACTTGGGGAACGCGATGACGTCGCGGATGGACTCAACGCCGGCCAGCAGCGCCACCACACGGTCCCAGCCGAAGGCGATGCCGCCGTGCGGAGGGGCGCCGAACTTGAAGCCCTCCAGCAGGAAACCGAACTTGGTCTGGGCGTCTTCCTTGTCCAGGCCCATGAGCTCGAAGACCCGTTCCTGCACGTCGCGCTCGTGGATGCGGATGGAGCCGCCGCCGATTTCGTTGCCGTTGCAGACGATGTCGTAGGCGTAGGACAGGGCCGACTCGGGGTCCTGGTCGAAGCTGTCCATGAACTCGGGCTTGGGTGAGGTGAACGCGTGGTGCACGGCGGTCCACTTGCCGGCGCCGACGGCCACGTCACCGGACGCCACCGCAGCTGCGGCGGGTTCGAACATGGGTGCGTCCACGACCCAGCAGAAGGCCCAGTCAGCGGGGTTGATCAGGCCGGTGCGGTGGCCGATCTCCACGCGGGCTGCGCCGAGGAGGGCGCGGGACGGCGTCTTCTCGCCGGCGGCGAAGAAGATGCAGTCGCCGGGCTTGGCGCCGACAGCGTCGGCTAGACCCGCACGCTCGGTGTCGGTCAGGTTCTTGGCGACGGGACCGGCAAGTTCGCCGTCTTCCTTGTACAGGACGTACGCCAGGCCCTTGGCGCCGCGCTGCTTGGCCCATTCCTGCCAGGCGTCGAGGGCGCGGCGGGCCTGGGAGGCGCCGCCGGGCATAACAACGGCACCGACGTAGGGGGCCTTGAAGACGCCGAAGTTCGTGTCCTTGAAGAATTCGGTCAGCTCGGTGAGCTCCTGGCCGAAGCGCAGGTCCGGCTTGTCCGAGCCGTAACGGGCCATGGCGTCGTGGTACGTGATGCGCTGGATCGGCGTCGGGATTTCGACGTCGATCAGCTTCCAGAGTGCCTTGACGATGTTCTCGCCGAGACGGATGATGTCGTCCTGCTCGACGAAGCTGGCTTCGATGTCGAGCTGGGTGAATTCCGGCTGGCGGTCCGCGCGGAAGTCCTCGTCGCGGTAGCAGCGGGCGATCTGGTAGTACTTCTCGAAGCCGCCCACCTGCAGAAGCTGCTTGAACAGCTGCGGGGACTGCGGCAGCGCGTACCAGGAACCCGGCGCCAGGCGTGCGGGGACCACAAAGTCGCGGGCGCCTTCCGGCGTCGAACGGGTCAGCGTGGGGGTTTCGATCTCCACGTAGCCGTCCTGGTGCAACAGCTCGCGGGCCACCCGGTTGGCCTCGGAGCGCAAGCGCAGGTTGCGGGCGGGGCCGGGGCGGCGCAGGTCCAGGTAACGGTGCTTCAGGCGGGCTTCCTCGCCCACCTCAACGTGCTCGTCGATCTGGAACGGCAGCGGATCCGAGGTGTTGAGGATGGTGACCTTCTCGGCCATGACCTCGATCTCGCCACTGGGCAGCGCCGGGTTCTCGTTGCCTTCCGGGCGCCGGGAGACGGTGCCGACGATCTGCAGCACGTACTCGTTGCGCAGGCCGTGGAAGACTTCCTCTTCACGGACGACCACCTGGGACACGCCCGACGCGTCGCGCAGGTCAACGAAGGCGACACCACCGTGGTCACGACGCCGGCCGACCCAGCCGGCGAGGGTTACGGTTTGTCCAATGTGCTCGGAGCGAAGGGATCCGAGGTCATGTGTGCGCAGCACAGCACGCCTTTCTGAAGAAGACAGAGGGAAATCAGAACTCATGTTCAATAGGATCGCTACAGGAACGATCCCGTACGAGTTTACCCGTTCGAAAGGCACCTCCCGCCATGGCAAGCCGCCGTCCTAGCCGGCCGTCCCCGGACCAGCACCACCATCAGCAGTTGCAGCGCCGGCTGGGCGTCCTGGATTCGACCGCGATCGGGCTGGGCTCGATGCTGGGCGCCGGTGTATTTGTGGTCTTCGCACCGGCTGCGGCCCTGGCCGGGCCCCTGCTGGCCGTGGCGGTGGCCGTGGCCGGCCTGATCGCGTACTGCAACGCCGTGGCCTCCGCCCAGCTGGCCGCCAAATATCCGTCCAGCGGCGGCACCTACGTCTACGGGCGGAACCGGCTGGGCGAATGGCCCGGGTTCATTGCCGGCTGGGGTTTCGTGACAGGCAAGACGGCGTCGTGCGCGGCGATGGCGCTCACGTTCGGGCACTACGTTGCACCGGCCTACGCCACGCCGCTGGCGGTGGCCGCCGTTGTGGTCCTCACCGGGGTCAACCTGCTCGGCATTACCCGGACGGCGCTGCTGACCCGGATCCTGCTGGCCGCGGTACTCGCCACGATCGTGTTCGTCGCCGTGGCGTCACTGCTGGGACCGCACCCGGACGGCGCACCCGCCGCGGCGGGGGCATCAGCGGCACAGGCGGTGTCCGGCGGCGGCTGGGGCGTCCTTCCGGCGGCCGGGCTGATGTTTTTCGCCTTCGCCGGCTATGCCCGGATCGCCACCCTGGGCGAAGAGGTCAAGGACCCCACCCGCACCATCCCGCGCGCCATCCTCGCAGCGCTGGCCGGGGCCTTCGTGATCTACCTAGGGCTGGCCCTGCTGCTGCAGTGGCACCTGCCGCCGCAGCAGCTGGCCACCTCGACGGCGCCGCTGCTGGACGCGGTGGCCGTCTCGCAGCTCAGCGCCGGAGTTCCCTTTGTCCAGGCCGGGGCGGCGGCCGCGTGCCTCGGCGCGCTCCTGGCCCTCATTACGGGTGTGGGCCGGACCTCCCTTGCGATGGCGCGGGAACGTGACCTGCCGTCCCCGCTGGCCCGGGTGGGCGGCGCCCACACCGTCCCCTTCCTCGCGGAACTGGCCGTCGCCGCCGTCGTTATTCTCCTGCTGCTGAGCACGAATGTGATGACGGTCGTGGGCTTCTCCAGCTTCGGGGTGCTGATTTACTACTCGGTGACGAATGCCGCCGCCTTCACGTTGACCGCGCGGCCCTGGCATGCGCCGCGCTGGCTCAATGTGCTGGGTTTCCTCGGCTGCCTGGTCCTGGCCGTGACCCTGCCGCCCGCCTCAGCCCTGGTGATGGCGGCGGTGCTGGCGGTCGGGGTGGCCGGTCGCTTCCTCGTGCTGCGGCTGCGGCTCCGGAAAGCTGCCGCTTAGCCGGCGCCGCGCCGCCTAGGCCTGGAGGACCCGGACGTGCAGGTCCTCCGCGGCCGGAGCCCAGGTGGCGGGATCGGCGTCGACCTGTTCGCCGGAGCGGATGTCCTTGACCTGGTGCTTGCCGTCGTCGTCGGTGAACCAGACAAAGGGGATGCCGCGGCGGTCCGCGAACTTGATCTGCTTGCCGAACTTCTCGGCCTTTGCCGCCACCTCGGTGGCGATCCCGCGGCTGCGCAGCGCCGCGGCGACGTCCTGCGCGGCGCCCCAGCTGTCATCGTTGGTGAGCGCGACCAGCACGGCGGTGGGCACGGAGCGTGTTGCCTTGGCGAGGTCCTGGCTGAGGATTCGGGAGACCAGCCGGGTCACGCCAATGGAGAGCCCGACGCCGGGGAACTTGCGGTTGCCCTTGCTGGCGAGGGCGTCGTAGCGTCCGCCGGAGCAGATGGAGCCAAGCTGCTCGTGGCCCACCAGGACGGTTTCCACCACGGTGCCGGTGTAGTAGTCCAGGCCGCGGGCAATGCTGAGGTCCGCAACCACCTTGCCGGGCGCCCGCTGGACGGCCGCTGCGATGACCTGCTCCAGCTCGGTCAGCCCCTCCTCAAGCAGTTCGTTGCTGACTCCGAGTGCGCGGACCTGCTCCACGAACGAGGTGTCCTCGGTGCGGATCGAGGCCAGGTTGAGGGCGGACCGGGCCTGTTCATCCGTGGCGCCGAGCTCGGACTTGAGCAGTTCGGCCACCTTGGCCGGGCCGATCTTTTCAAGCTTGTCGATGCTGCGCAGCACCCCGGCGGTGTCGGTGAGGCCGATGCCGTTGTAGAAGCCCTCGGCCAGCTTCCGGTTGTTGATCCGGAGCAGGAACGCGGGGATCGGCAGGGCACTCAGGGCCTCGGCGATGACCAGCGCAATCTCGACGTCGTACCGGAACGGCAGGTCGCCGTCGCCCACAATGTCGATGTCGGCCTGGGTGAACTCGCGGGCACGGCCCTCCTGGGGGCGCTCACCGCGCCAGACTTTCTGGATCTGGTAGCGGCGGAACGGGAACGCCAGGTAACCGGCGTTCTCGACGACGTACCGGGCGAACGGCACGGTGAGGTCGAAGTGCAGGGCGAGGGCGTGCGGATCGCCCTTGGATGTTGTCGATGCGGAGCTGGCAGTGTCCGCCGCGGCGTTGCCGTCCTCTTCCTGCAGCCGGCTGAGCCCGTACACCTCTTTGTCGATCTCGCCCTTGCGGAGCAGCTGCCCGACCGTTTCCACGGCGCGGGTCTCAATGGAGGAGAAGCCATGGAGTTCGAAGACCCGGCGCAGCGTATCCAGCACATGCAGCTCCACCAGCCGCTCCTCGGGAAGCCACTCGGGGAATCCGGACAGGGAGGCGGTGCGTGCCATGGTGGATTTTCTCCTCAGGTAAAGCCGGCCGGAGGCTTCTGCCCCGCGCTGCGGCCGAAACGGGCTGTCCGAAACGGCGATCAGATGGGCGGCAGACAGGCCGGTCATGCATAAACTGTGTGCGGCAGTCAGTTTATGCTTTCCGCGCCCGCAACTTCTAATGCGGCCGGTATGGCCGGACTGCCGGCAGCTTTACCGCTGAACCCTCGACGGCGCCTTGGCGCCGCCGCGGTTTCAGCCCGACACCAGGAGGACTTTTGGCGGCCAGTTCACGGAGCGCCCGCGAAGCCAAGCGGCGCGTCCAGCAGATGGAGGCGAAGCGTGAGCTGCGCAAGGAACAGGACAAGCGCCGCAAGCGCGACAACGTCCTCGCCGTCGGCGCGGGTACGGCCGCGGTTGTCGTGGCGCTGGTGCTGCAGCTGACGGTTTTCTCGTCCAATCCGACCGAGGACGAATATGCCGCCGCACAGGCCGGGCTGACCACACCCTCCGCTACGCCGTCGGCCACACCCACGAGCAATGCCGAGAACATCCCGAAGCCTGAGACGGCGGCCGGCAAGACCTTCACCGGCGAGCTCAAGCTCAACAGCGGCACCCTCGGCGTCGAGCTCGACGGCACCGCGGCACCGCAGGCTGCGGCGGTCTTCAAGTCCCTCGCGGACCAGAAATTCTACGCCGGGCTCAGCTGCCACCGACTCACCACGGGCGAGACGTTCGGCGTGCTGCAGTGCGGCTCCAAGGCCGGCGACGGCAGCAGCGACCCGAGCTTCACCTGGGGCCCGCTGGAAAACACGCCGCAGGACAACAACTACCCCGCCGGAACCATCGCCGTGGCCAGGAGCGGCGGCAACGCCTACGGCAACGGCACACAATTCTTCATCGTCTACAAGGACACCGTCATTCCGGCCGACGCCGCCGGCGGCTACACCGTGGTGGGCAAGGTGACCTCCGGCCTGGACGTGGTGACCAAGATTGCGGCCGCCGGACTAAAACCGGGTGATAACCCCGCAGACGGCGCACCGGCGGAACCAGTCACGATAGACTCGTTCTCTCTGAAGTAACCAGCCGGTGCCCTTGTGGCCACGGCCCCGGTATTTCCCTCCAAGCGAAAGACTTCTAGCGGTGACAGACAGTCAGAAATCCGACGAAACAGTGTCAGCAGCAGCTGCCAACGAGACCGAAGCCGGGGCCGAGTTCGCAGAACAGAGCACAGCACAGAGCACAGAACAGGGCTCGGCTCAGGCGACCGACACTCCCACAAGCACGGTGCCGGAATCGGTAACCGGGCCGGCCACGGAGGCCCCTGCGGCCGACGCCGAGACCACGCCCGAGGCTCCCGAGGCGACTGAAGCTCCCGAGGCTCCCGCCGAGGCGACCGAGGCTCCCGCCGAGGAAGTGGCTTCCGAGGCGGACGCCGCACCGGAGGCTGCCGCCGAGGACGCTGCTCCTGCGGCTCCGGCCGCCGCTGAGGCCGCCGCCCCGGCCGAGGAAGCGACCCCCGCAAAGGACCCTGCTCCGGCGGCCCCCGCCGCATCCCGGCCCGCGCCGTCACCGGCAGCGTTCGCGGCCCGGCCGAAGGCCAAGCCGTCGCCGGCGGCCCCCGCCGCCGCACCGGCTGCGGTGTCCTCCGCGGCGTCGCTGGCCGAAGCCGCACGCTGGGGCCGCGTTGAAGGCGACGGCCACGTGTTCCTGACCGTGGACGGCGAGGAGCACCCCGTCGGGCAGTACCCGGGAGTCAGCGACGATGAAGCCCTGGGCTACTTCGCCCGGAAGTACGACGACGTCGTCGCGCAGATTGTCCTGCTGGAACAGCGTGTGAGCTCCAAGGCGCCCACCACGGACATGCAGAAGACGGTCACCCACCTGCGCGAGCAGCTGGCGGAGCGCAACATGGTGGGCGATCTCCGCTCCGCCGAAGCACGCCTGGACACCCTCTCCCAGCAGATCACGGCGCTCGAAAAGGCCGAGAAAGCCGAACACGACGCCGTCCGGGCAGCCGAACTGGCCGCCCGCGAAGCGATCGTCTCCGAGGCTGAAGAGATCGCGGGCCACGACCCCGCCCAGATCCAGTGGAAGACCTCCAGTGCCCGGATGAACGAACTGTTCGAGAGCTGGAAGACCGCACAGAAGAGCGGCGTCCGGCTGGGCCGCAGCAACGAGGACGCCCTCTGGAAGCGCTTCCGTGCCGCCCGTACGGTCTTTGACCGGCACCGCCGCGCGTACTTCTCCCAGCTGGACAGCAACAACTCGGCAGCCAAGGCTGCCAAGGAAAAGCTGATCGCCGAGGCGGAAGCACTCTCGACGTCGACCGACTGGGGCTTTGCCGCGGGCGAATACCGCCGCCTGATGGACCAGTGGAAGGCATCACCGCGTGCCAGCCGCAAGGACGACGATGCCCTGTGGGCCCGCTTCCGCGCGGCACAGGACGTCTTCTTCACCCACCGCCAGGCCGCCAACGACGAGATCGACCAGGAATACGGCGCAAACCTGGTGGTCAAGGAGGCCCTTCTGGCAGAAGCCAACGAACTGCTTCCCATCAAGGACCTCGCGGCCGCCAAGAAGGCGCTCCAGTCCATCCGCGACCGCTGGGAAGAAGCCGGCAAGGTTCCCCGCGCCGACATGGGGCGCGTCGAAGCCGGGCTGCGGAAGGTCGAAGACGCCGTACGCCATGCCGAGGACGAGAACTGGAAGCGGTCCAACCCGGAGACGAAGGCACGCACCAACAGCGCGCTGACGCAGCTGGAATCGGCCATCGCCGGACTCCGCGATGACCTGGCCAAGGCCGAGAAGGCGGGCGACGAGCGTAAGATCAAGGCCGCCAAGGAAGCCCTCGAGGCCCGTGAGGCCTGGCTGGAACAGCTCGAGAAGTCAGCGAGCGAGCTCTCCTAGCCACCACGCACCAAGCTGCCTTTCGCAGGCCCCGCACCGGTTATCCACATGATCGGGACGGGGCCTGTTTGCTGTCTTCTGATCGGGACAGGATGGCTGGATGGTCATAGTTCACGGCCCGCCCCCGCCCGCCCCGCACGTGCCTGCTTTGCCGCATCCTGGTTCGCCGCTGCCTGGCCCGCCGCCGTCCGGTGTGCCGCTCTCAGGCCCGCGCCAGTCCGGGGCGGCCCCGGGTGAGCTGTACTCCCCCGGGATGCTGTTCACTTGGCCTGAGCTTCAGGCCATGGCGTCCGACGGTGTGCTGGTCCAGCTGTACCAGCGCGGCTACCTCCCGCCGGGCACCAGGGCCACCCCTCAGCTCCGGGCCCGCGCCGCCGCCGTCCTCATTCGTCCGGCCATCCGGCAACGGGTCGTCGCAGGAAGGATGACGGCGGCCTGGATCTTCGGCTGCGCCGCCGAACCTGACCGCCTGGCCCTGCTGGTGGACGCCAACCGGCGGATTTCCAGCCTCAGGTCCACCCGGGGCTGCACGTTCCATGAGGTGCGGCTGGGCCCGTTTGACGTCGTGAGCCTGGGCGGGCTGATGGTCTCCAGTCCGCTGCGGACCGCCGTGGACATCGCCGTGCACGTGGAGGCGGAACGGGCCGTACCCGCCCTGCGGGCGCTCCTGGGCAAGCCCGAGCTGGGCCTGCAGTTGCGGCTGCTCCGGATCGCCGTTGAGGCAACCCCCAGGATGCCGCACAAGAGAGCGGCAGTGGCGAAACTGGACCGCCTCCAGGCAGGCCCGGGCCCCTAGGCGCGGGCGGACCCGGGGCCGAGGAAATGCTCAGCTGCGCCGTCGGTTGCCGGTAGTGCGGTACACGTCGAAGACGCCGTCGATGCGGCGGACGGCGCTGAGCACGTGGCTCAAGTACTTGGGGTCGCCCATCTCGAAGGCGAACTTGGAGATCGCCACGCGGTCCGTGGACGTGTGCACGCTGGCCGCCAGGATGTTGACGTGGTTCTCGGAAAGGATCCGTGTCACATCGGAGAGCAGGGATTTACGGTCGAGCGCTTCGACCTGGATTTCGACCAGGAAGACGCTCGACTGTGTGGGTGCCCACTCGACCTCGACGATCCGGTCCGGCTGCTCCAGCAGTCCGCTGACGTTCGTGCAGTCCGTCCGGTGCACGGAGACGCCGGAGCCGCGGGTGACAAACCCCAGGATAGGGTCCGGCGGCACCGGGGTGCAGCAGCGGGCGAGTTTCACCCAGACGTCATCCACGCCGCGGACCACGACGCCGGAATCGGAATACCGGGCCTTGGTGACCTGGGTCGGAATGGACACCTCGGTGAGGTCGTCCTCGGGCGTGTCATTGCCGCCGAGGCTCTCCACAAGCCGTTCCATCACGGACTGGGCGGAGGTGTGCCCGTCGCCCACGCCGGCATAGAGACCGGAAATGTCGACGTATTTGAAGTCCTCGGCGATCGCGGCGAGGGCGTCATGCGTCATCAGCCGCTGCAGCGGCAGATTCTGCTTACGCATGGCCTTGGTCAGCAGATCCTTGCCGCGGTCGATCGACTCTTCGCGGCGTTCCTTGCTGAACCACTGCCGGATCTTGTTGCGGGCCCGCGCGCTCTTGACGAAATGCTGCCAGTCCTGGCTGGGCCCGGCACCCTCGGCCTTGGAGGTGAAGATCTCCACCCAGTCGCCGTGGTTGAGCTCGCTGTTGAGGGGAACCAGCTTGCCGTTGACGCGGGCACCGATGGTCCGGTGGCCCACTTCGGTGTGGACCGCATAGGCGAAGTCCACGGGCGTGGACCCGGCCGGCAGAGCCATGACCTCGCCCTTGGGCGTGAAGACGAACACTTCCCGGGCGTTGATTTCAAAGCGCAGGGAGTCCAGGAACTCGCCGGGGTCGGAGGTTTCCTGTTGCCAGTCCACGAGGGAGCGGAGCCAGCCCATGTCGCCGTCGCGCGGGCTTCCCGGTCCGGCGGCCGTGCGGTTCGGCTGGTCCTTGTACTTCCAGTGCGCGGCGACGCCGTATTCGGCGCGGCGGTGCATCTCATGGGTGCGGATCTGGATCTCCACGGGCTTGCCGCCCGGGCCGATCACCGTGGTGTGCAGCGACTGGTACATATTGAACTTGGGCATCGCGATGTAGTCCTTGAACCGCCCCGGGAGGGGGTTCCAGCGCGAATGCATGGCGCCCAGGGCCGCGTAGCAGTCCCGGACGGAATCGACCAGGACCCGGACGCCCATCAGGTCGTTGATGTCGTCAAAATCTTTATCGCGGACGATCATCTTCTGGTAGATGGAATAATAGTGCTTCGGCCGGCCCGTGATGGTGGCCTTGATCTTGGCGTCCCGAAGGTCCTCGGTGATCTGGTTGCGGATCACCGCGAGGCTCTTCTCGCGCTCGGGGGTCCGGTCCCCCACCATCCGCACGATTTCCTCGTACACCTTCGGGTACAGCGCCGCGAAGGAAAGGTCTTCCAGTTCCCATTTGATCGTGTTCATGCCGAGCCGGTGCGCCAGCGGGGCGAAGATTTCCAGGGTCTCCCGGGCCTTGCGCGCCGACGACTCGGCCGAGACAAAGCGCCAGGTCCTGGCGTTGTGCAGCCGGTCGGCAAGCTTGATCATCAGGACGCGGATGTCCTTGGCCATGGCCACGACCATCTTGCGGACGGTCTCAGACTGTGCGGCCTCGCCGAAACTGACCTTGTCGAGCTTGGTGACACCGTCCACCAGCATGGCGACCTCCGGCCCGAACTCGGCCTTCAGGTCATCGAGGGTGTAGGAGGTGTCCTCGACGGTATCGTGCAGGAGCGCCGCTGCCAGGGTGGTGCCACTGAGTCCCAGTTCGGCCAGGATGGTGGCGACCGCCACCGGGTGGGTGATGTACGGATCCCCGCTCTTGCGCTTCTGGCCACGGTGGCAGCGCTCCGCCACAACGAAGGCACGCTGGATGAGGTCGAAGTCCTCTTTCGGGTTGTTGGCCCGGACCGTGCGCAGCAGCGGTTCGAGGATGGGGGAATACGCGGGGGCACCACGGCCGGTCAGTCGGGCAAGCCGTGAACGGGTGCGTTCACGCCGGCCGGGGAACGTGGCGCGTGCGCCAGAACTGTCCACGGGAACCGGCGGATCGGCGCGTCCGGGAGCCACCACACCAGTCTGCGTACCCTGGCCTGGAGCCTTATCCACCGGTGCTGATGGCACCGGCGTCGAACGTTCTTCCAATGGAGCACCTCTCCGAACCCGTTAATTCTTCCAGTGTATTCCCGCAGCAGGATACTTCGATAACCGGCGGCGGTACGGCGACGGGCCGGAGAGCGTCATCATGACGTTCTCCGGCCCGTTCAAACAGCCGGCTAGGACTCCGGCGGCCGCTGGTCCGGCGGAACCCTGAAGCTAGGCCGTGGCCGGCTCCGCCGGGGAGTCGGTCTTGGCCGCGGCCTGGGCACGGCGCTGGTGCACGCGTTCGGCCTGCTTGACCAGTTCCGGTTCGCCCTGGCGCAGCCAGGCGTAAAGCGGAGCAGCGATGAAGATCGTTGCCGCCGTGCCGATCAGGATGCCGACGAACAACGCCAGCGATAGGTCACGCAGCGTTCCCGCTCCCAGCAGGCCGGCACCGATGAACAGAATGGCACCGACCGGGAGGATGGCGACCATCATGGTGTTGATGGACCGGACCAGGGTCTGGTTGACAGCCAGGTTGACTTCCTCACCGAAGGTCCTGCGCGTGGAGGCCTGCAGGTCCGCTGTGTTCTCTCGGATTTTGTCGAAAACCACCACGGTGTCATACAGCGAGTAGCTCAACACGGTCAGGAAACCGATGATCGCCGACGGCGTGACTTCAAAATCGCTGAGGGCGTAGACACCGGCGGTGATGAACATCGTCACCAGCATGCCGACGATGGCCGAGAGCGACATCTTCCAGGTCCGGAAGTACAGGGCCATCATCACGGCGGCGAGTCCGACGAAGATCGCCAGGCCCAGGAGGGCCTGCTTCGTGACGTCGGCACCCCAGGTGGGGCCGATGAAGGTGGACGTCACCTCGTTGTCCGTCACGCCGTAGGCCTTGGTGAGGCCCTCCTTGATCTGGAGCGTCTCGTCTTCGGTGAGCTTGTCCGTCTGGATCCGCATCGTGTTGCCGGCGACGTTGGCCACCCGCGGCACGCTGCCGGCGACAACGTCCTCGACGGCCTTCTCACCGAGCGCGGCGTCCGTGGACTTCACGTTGGAGACGGTGAATTCCGAACCGCCACGGAATTCGATGCCAAGGTTGAAGCCGCCCTTGGCGACCGGCAGCAGGATCGAGAGCGCAACCAGGACGGCCGCGATCAGGAACCAGATTTTCTTGGAGCCGACGAAGTCGTACGAGCGCTTGCCCGTGTAGAGCTCGTTGCCGAAATTGGCGAAGCTGGTGGCCATTTAGTTGCCCTCCTTGGACGCGCTCTTGGAGGAACCGGCAAGTTGTTCCTGCCGTTCCGCGAGCCGCCGTTCTGCAATGGTCATCCGGCGTTCGGCCTCAGCCGTGGCGCCGGTGTTCTTGGCGCGGAGCGCGGCCACCTGGGCCGGCTTGTCCGCAGGAGTGCGGAACCGGCCCGCGCCCCGGTACAGGGGGACGGCGCCGAGACTCTTCGGGTCCAGCCCGGAGAGCCGGTGGCCTTCACCGAAGAACTTGGTGCGGGCCAGCAGCTGCAGGGTCGGATGCGTGAACATGAAGACCACAAGCAGGTCGGCGAGGGCTGTCAGGCCGAGGGTGAACGCGAAGCCGCGGACGTTGCCCACCGCCACGAAGTACAGCACGACGGCGGCCAGCAGGTTGACCGCCTTGGAGGCGAGGACCGTGCGCTTTGCGCGCTTCCAGCCGTTCTCGACTGCCGAGACAAGGCCGCGGCCTTCACGGAGCTCATCGCGGATACGTTCGAAGTAGACGATGAACGAGTCCGCGGTCTGGCCGATGGCCACGATGATGCCCGCGACGCCGGCGAGGGAGAGCCGGTAGTTCTCGGTCCAGCCCAGGATGTCGATGGCCAGGAACGTCAGCGCACCGGCCACGACGAGGGAAGCGACGGTGACCAGGCCAAGTGCCCGGTACTGGAACAGGGAGTACACCACCACCAGCAGCAGGCCGATCAGGCCGGCGAGCAGGCCCATGCGGAGCTGCTCGCCACCGAGGGTGGCGGAAATCTGCTGTTCGCTCTGGATCTCGAAGCTGATCGGCAGGGCACCGAAGCGGAGCTGGTCGGACAGGGCCTTCGCCGACTGCTCCGTGAATCCGCCGGTAATCTGCGGCCGGCCATCGGTAATGACAGCCTGGGACCTCGGGGCCGAAATGACCTGGTCGTCCAGGACAATGGCGAACTGCGATTTCGGATCCGAACCGGTTTCGCCCCCGGCCTCGACATAGAACTTGTTCAGCCGCTCGGTGACGGTCTTGAACTTGGTGGTGCCTTCGTCGTCGAACTGGATGTCGACGGCCCACTCATTGGTGACGGCCCCCTGGGCGCCGCGCTGCAGCTGGAAAGAGGAGGTCTTGATGTTCGAGCCCTTGACCTCCACCGGGCCGAGGATGTATTTGATCGCCGGCCGGCCCTCTGAAGCAGGCTCGCAGGTCACCAGCGGCTTCGCCGGGTCGGAGCGTTCCTGCTTATCCTGGGACGGATTATCACAGTCGAGCGTCTCGAACTTCTTGTAGACCTCCGGGGTGATCCAGTTGACGTCGCTGCCGTTGGTGGGCTCGGCGGTGGGCTTGGGGAGCTGGTCTGCGGGGGTCAGGGACTCCTTCGGGACCGCTGCGCCCGGACCGGCCTGCAGCACAGGCCGGAAGTTCATGTCCGCGGACGCCTGGATCAGCGCGCGGGTTTCCTTGGACGGGGTGCCAGGCAGGCTGACCACGACGTTGCGTCCGGACTGCGTGCTGATCTCAGCTTCCGCGACGCCGGAGCCGTCCACGCGCTGGCGGATGATCGCCACGGCCTGGTTGAGCTGTTCTTCGTTGATGTCCGAACCGCCCTCAACCTTGGGCGCCAGGATCATCTGGGTGCCGCCTTCAAGGTCCAGGGCAAGCTTGGGAGCCCAGCTCGCCTGGCCGGCCATCGTGCCGCCTGCCAGGACAGCGGTCATGACGGCGAGGATAACGCCGAGCCAGACCAGCACCCTGAGGGCTGAGTTTTTGGGGCCAGTTCGTGCCATTGTCGATCTTTCTATTATTTACGGAGGAACCGCCGGTGGGGCCCAGAGAGGGGCCGCTCCGGCGGTTGCCCGCAACCATTACTTCGCGGGATAGCTCAAACAGGCAGACTAGCTGTCTTTCTTGCCTTCGTCGTTGAGGCGGCGCAGGGTTTCTTCCGGCGTCTCGTCGCGCGGCGCATCGTTGACGGTGACAGCGTTTTCGGCGGTGCCGGACTTGTCGGCGGTCAGCGAGGATGCGTCGTTGGGGACCACCGTGGGCTCGTCAGCGGCGACGACCGGCTCGACGATCTTGGTGACGGCCTGGCGGTGCACCGTGGCGGTGTTGCCCGGGGACAGCTCAAGGAGGACCTTGTTCTCGTCGTCGTTAATCTCGACAATCCGGCCGAACAGGCCAAAACTCGTCATGACCTCGACACCCGGAGCAAACTTCGACTGGAGCTGTACCTGCTGCTGCTGGGTCTTCTTGTTGCGGCGGAACATCATGAAGACGAAGACGCCGAGCATGGCGAACAGCAGGATGGTCATGATGTCGATGCCGCCGCCGGCCTGCGGCTGGGTCTGGGCAGAAATAAGTCCGAACACAGGAATAGTTCCGTTCTGTACTTGCGTAGCTGGTTATACAGCAACGTCCGCTTCGCTTCGGGCTGGCAGGCACTCAGGCCGCGCCGACGGCGGCCGGATGCCGGCCGCGCACAGAAACAAAGACCCGAACGTGCCGAGCGTCATACCAGTCTAAAGGGAAAACGTCACGGAGCGGTGCTATTGACCATTACGGATCCATTCCGGATCCGACTCCCGGCCCAGCACGCCGTCCGCATCCAGGCCGTCTTCCCCGGGCTGGAAGAGCTCCAGCGGGTCCTGCGCGAACACTCCGGGCGGCACCGCGAAGCCGAGGTGCGTCCAGGCCGGGGCGAGTGCGATCCGGCCACGCGGCGTGCGTCCCAGCAGTCCCTCCCTGACGAGGTACGGCTCGGCGACGGTTTCCACGGTTTCGGTCTCTTCGCCGACGGCGATTGCCAAGGTGGACAGCCCAACGGGTCCGCCGCCGAATTTGGTGATGAGGGCCTCGAGGACGGCACGGTCCAGCCGGTCGAGGCCGCGCTTGTCCACCTCATACATGTCCAGCGCAGCGGAGGCTGCCCGGGCATCGATCTGCTCGATCCCGTGCACCAGTGCCCAGTCGCGGACGCGGCGCAAAAGGCGGTTGGCGATGCGGGGTGTGCCCCGGGACCGCCCCGCGATTTCGCTGAACCCGGCGGAGTTGACCTTGAGGTCCAGGAGGCCCGCGGAGCGCCGCAATACGAGTTCCAGTTCGGCGACCGAATAGAACTCCAGGTGTCCGGTGAAGCCGAACCGGTCCCGCAGCGGACCGGGCAGCAGGCCGGCACGGGTCGTGGCGCCGACCAGCGTGAACGGCGGGAGTTCCAGGGGGATGGCGGTCGCACCGGCGCCCTTCCCGACCACGATATCGACCCGGAAGTCCTCCATCGCCATGTAGAGCATTTCCTCGGCCGGCCGGGACATCCGGTGGATCTCGTCGAGGAAGAGGACCTCACCCTCGGAGAGCGAGGACAGGATGGCTGCCAGATCCCCCGCGTGCTGGATGGCGGGTCCACTGCTGATCCGCAGCGGGGCGTTCATCTCTGCGGCAATGATCATGGACAGCGTCGTTTTGCCCAGCCCGGGCGGCCCGGAGAGCAGGACGTGGTCGGCGCTCCGGCCGCGCATGCGGGAGGCCTCCAGGACGAGGGAAAGCTGCTTGCGGACCCGGTGCTGGCCCACAAAATCGTGCAGGTTTTTGGGCCGGAGCGCGGCTTCAATAACCCGTTCCTCCGGCTCCTCTCCCCCGCCGACCAGGGACGGCTCAGCCACGGGCGCCTATCCTGTTCCCGGCGCGGGCACCGTCCTGCCCCAGCCAGCGGAGGGTGGCGCGCAGGATCTCAGCCACGTTGCCCTTCTCGGCCAGCTCGGGCGAGTCCGACAGGGACTTGTCAATGCTGGACGTGGCATCTTTTTCGGACCAGCCCAGGCTGGTCATGGCCGCAACGACCTGCGGTTTCCAGACCGCTTCAGCGGATGCGGCGGGAGCAGCTGTTCCGGCAGCCGTGCCGTGCGGCACCAGCTTGCCGGCCAGTTCCAGCACAATCCGGCCGGCGACCTTGGGCCCGATGCCGGGGACCTTGGTGAAAGCCTTGCCGTCGCCCGAGTGCGCGGCGACGCGGATCGCTTCGGGCTCGTGCACGGCCAGGACCGCCAGCGCGAGGCGGGGGCCAACACCGCTGACGCTCAGCAGGACGTCGAAGACTTCGCGTTCGTCGTCGCTGCCGAACCCGAACAAGGTAAGGGAGTCCTCCCGCACGATCAGGGAGGTGAAGAGCTTCCCCTCCTCCCCGACGCGGAGGCTGCTGAGGGTCTGCGGCGTGGCGTTCACGCTCATGCCGGCGCCGTTGAGGTCGATCACGGCGCTGGACAGGCCGACGTGCGCTACGGTTCCGCGAAGAAAACTGATCAAAGCCGGGCTCCTGGGGTTACAGCTCATTTCAGCCGGGAAGACCCGGCTATCCGAACATATCTACGAATACCCTACCAAGCCGCGCGGCCGCACAGCCGGATATTCAGCGTGTGCGGCGCGCTTTGGCCTCCGCGTCGGCCCACGCCCGCTGGGCCGGAGTCAGTGAGTGGCTGCCGGGGCCGGTGGTGACTGCAGCCTTGTTGGAGGTGCCGCTGCCCGCCCGCCAGGCGTGGGTGATGGCAAGCGCCAGGGCGTCGGCGGCGTCTGCCGGCCTCGGCGGGGCATCGAGCCGGAGGATCTTGGTGACCAGTTTGGTGACGGCGTCCTTGTTGGATGTTCCGCTGCCGGTAACGGCAGCCTTGACCTCGGAAGGGGTGTGCAGCGCCACGGGGATGCCGCGACGCGCGGCGGCGGCGATCACTACGCCGGACGCCTGGGCAACGCCCATCACGGTGCTGACGTTGAGCTGCGAGAAGACGCGTTCGACGGCGAGGACGTGGGGTTCGTACCGGTCCAGCCAGTCGTCGATGGAGGTGGCGATGACCAGCAGGCGCTGGTCCAGGCTTTCCTCCGGGGACGTCCCGACGACGCCGAAGGCCACCATGGTGGCGCGGCGGTTCTTCTCAACGTCCACGACGCCGATCCCGCAGCGGGTGAGGCCCGGATCGACGCCGAGGACGCGAAGTGTCACTCCGCTTCCAGTGCGGCCTGCACTTCGTCGCTGAGGTCGGCGTTGCTGTAGACGTTCTGCACGTCGTCGAGTTCCTCGAGGGCGTCAACAAGCTTCATGAACTTCTTGGCGGCGTCGAGATCCAGCGGCACTTCCATGGACGGGACAAACTCGGCCTCGTCGGTGTCGTAGTCGATACCGGCTTCCTTGAGCGCATCGCGGATGGCCTGCAGGTCGGTCGGTTCAGAGTGGATCTCGAAGGTTTCGCCGTTGTCTTTGACTTCCTCGGCCCCGGCGTCCAGGACGGCCATCAGGACGTCGTCTTCGCTCAGGCCGTTCTTCGGCAGCGAGACAACGCCCTTGCGGGAGAAGAGGTAGCTGACCGAACCAGGATCGGCGATGGTTCCGCCGTTGCGTGAGATGGCGAGACGCACTTCGGAGGCTGCCCGGTTCTTGTTGTCCGTAAGGCATTCGATGAGCAGTGCCGAGCCCTGCGGTCCGCGGCATTCGTACATGATCTCGGTGTAGTCCACCACTTCGCCGGTGAGGCCGGCGCCGCGCTTGATGGCGCGGTCGATGTTGTCAGCGGGGACCGAGGTCTTCTTGGCCTTGGTGACGGCGAGTTCCAGGCTCGGGTTGCCGGCGAGGTCCGGTCCGCCCATGCGTGCGGCGACTTCGATGTTCTTGATCAGCTTGGCGAACGACTTGGCCCGGCGGCTATCGAGGATGGCCTTTTTATGCTTGGTCGTCGCCCATTTGGAGTGGCCTGACATGCTTTACGCTTCTCCTCTGATCATTCGAATAAACAATTCGTGCACGCGCTTCTCCCCCGTCACTTCCGGGTGGAAGGAGGTGGCCAGCAGCTTGCCGGAACGCACAGCAACAATTCTAGCCGTCCCCGCCAGCGCCTCGGGGTGGGACGCCCTGGAGGGTTCCACGACGGCGAGAACCTCCACGGCGTCGCCGACGCGTTCCACCCATGGTCCGCGGATGAAGACCGCGTGGACAGGAGCCACGCCGTTTTCGGTGGCGCTGAAGTCAAGGCCCTTGAAATCGAGGTCCGTCTCGAAGGATTCCCGCTGCCGGCCGAAGGCGTTCCGGCGCACCGTGATGTCCAGCCCGCCGAACGTCTGCTGCGGGTTGCCGGCCAGGTCCTTCGCGGGGTCGGTGATGTTCTCCGCAAGGAGGATCATCCCGGCGCAGGAGCCATAGACCGGCAGTCCCTCGTGGATGCGCCGGCGCAACGGATCGCGGAGCCCGAACGCCCGCGACAGTTTGTCGATGGTGGTCGATTCGCCGCCGGGAATGATGAGGCCGTCGAGTCCGTCGAGTTCGGCCGGGCGGCGGACGCCGATGCCCGTGGCACCGGCGTCTTCCACCGCGTGCAGGTGTTCGCGGAAGTCGCCCTGGAGAGCCAGGACGCCGATCCGCAGCCCTGTTCCCACGCGGGAAGGAGGCACGGAAGTGGGGTTGGTCATCCGAACAGCATAGTGCCCGCCGCACCTCCCCCGGGCATGCCGTGCCGCTCTCCGGCGGGCTTCCATACCGCTACTGGGATATATTACAAAGCATGTTTTACTTCAGCATTCCGCTCGGCAAGTTCGTTCGCCGGGTCTCCCGGCTCAGGGGCGGAGGCTCTGCCCTTCCCGGGCTTGTGGTCGAAAAAATCGATCCCGGCTTCATGCGCAGGACGCTGTCGACGCTGCCGCACGGCGTCGCCGTCGTCAGCGGCACGAACGGCAAGACGACCACCACGAAGATGGTGGTGGAACTGCTCGAGAGCCAGGGCCTGAAGGTCTTTACCAACCGCACCGGCAGCAACTTCACCCGCGGCGTTGCCGCGGCGCTGCTTGGCGAGGTGGACTGGCGCGGACGCCTGGACGCCGACGTCGCCGTGCTGGAGCTCGACGAGGCTCACGCGGTGCACTTCGTCAACCAGGTGCCGCCGCGCTACAGCCTCCTGCTCAACGTCCTGCGGGACCAGCTGGACCGTTTCGGCGAAATCGACAAGACCGCGCAGTTGCTGCAGCACATCGCGTCGAAGACCACGGGAACGGTGGTGCTGAACCGGGAGGACCCGCGCGTCGCCCGGATCGCGGAATCGCTCACCGGTCCCGACGTCCTGTACTTCGGCCTGGATGACTCCCTGCTGAGCACCTTCCCGAACGACGACGAGCTGCGGGCCGCCCCCGGCAGCCCTGTGCCGCCGGCACCGCCCAAGCCGCACGCCGACGTCGTCCTTCGCCGGGTCGGTGCGGCGGACGCAGACTTTGAGTACGACGGCGTTACGGCCACCACCGAGATGAAGCTCCGCGGCGTCTACAACATCTTCAATGCGGCGGCCGCGCTGACCCTGGCCCGGGCCATCGCCGTCCGGGACTCTGTCCCTGGAAAAACGGTCCTCGCGGACAACGACGGGCTGATGAAGGCCCTGTCCCAGGTGGCGCCGGCATTCGGCCGCGGCGAGAGCCTCGTCGTCGACGGCCTGCCGCTGGATCTGGTCCTGGTGAAAAACCCCAGCGGCTTCCGCCTGGGGCTGAAGTCGTTCCCGGCCGCCGGTTACGCCACGATGATCGCCATCAACGACAACTACGCCGACGGGCGGGACATGTCCTGGCTCTGGGACGTCGAATTCGACACCCTCCGGACGGAAGGCGTGGACCAGTTGAGCGGCTCCCGCGCCTACGACATGGCGCTCCGCCTGCAGTACGACGACGTTGCGATCGGGGCCGTGGACACCGAGATTGCCCCCGCGCTGGCGGCTTTCATCAGAGGCGCCAGGGACAAACCGAAGCGGATCTTCTGCACCTACACAGCGATGCTGGCCATCCGCCGCGAGCTGTCCAAAATCACCACAGTAGAGGTGGTCTCATGACCCCGCAGCCCGACTCCAGCCTCTCCTTCGGGCACGAGCTTCCGCCGGAAGAGTCCACGGCGCCCGGCAAGGGAACCATCCGGGTCCTGCAGCTGTACCCGCGGGACATGAACATCTACGGCGACTGGGGCAACGCCCTGGTGCTGGCCCAGCGGCTGCGCTGGCACGGCTACACCCCTGAACTGCTTGAGTACAACGTCGGCGACGAGTTCCCGGCGGACGTCGACCTGATCGTGGGCGGCGGCGGGCAGGACAGCGGCCAGCTCGTCATCCAGGATGACCTGTTGTCCCGGGAGTCAGTGCTGAAGGGCCTGGCCGAGGACGGCACCCCCATGCTGGTGATCTGCGGCCTGTACCAGCTGTTCGGGAAGTTTTTCAAGACCCGGACGGGTTCCGTCATCCCGGGAATCGGCGTCCTGGACGTGGAAACGCATGGCACCGACCAGCGGTTGATCGGTAACGTGTCGGTGTCCTCCCCCGAGTTCGGCACCGTCCTGGGGTACGAGAACCACAGCGGCCAGACCACCCTCGGTCCGGGCGTCTCACCGCTGGGGACCACGGCCAAGGGCACCGGCAACAACAGCGACGACGGCCAGGAAGGCGCCCGCTACCGGAACATCGTGGCGAGCTACCTGCACGGATCCCTGCTGCCCAAGAACCCGGCACTGGCAGACTTCCTCATCCGGACCGCCGTCGAACGCAAGTACGGCAGCTTCTCCCCCGGAACGCCGGACGACTCCTACGCCGTCCTCGCCCGCGAACACGCCGCCCGCCGCCCCCGCTGAGGCTGCTTAGCCAGGCGCCGGGTTAGCCACGCGCCGGGCCAGCCAACCGCCGTCAGGATCGCCCAGGCGGCGGCGAGGACGCCCGCGATGATCGCTGGCCTGTTCCAGGTCGAGCTGACAGCGCCCGCCGGGGAAGTCCGCCCCGCCCTGCGGGCGTCCTGCCACGCCGCAACGATGGCATCCCGGCCGGTCTTCGTCTCGGTTTGGCTGATGCGTTCGTTGCCCGGAAGGATGCTGTGGGGCCGGCTCTTAAGGTCACTGACGTGGTTGAATCCTGCCCCGAAGGCACCGGGCGGCGTCGGGGCTCCCCAACTGACGTAACGCCGTCCCCCGGCCCTGACCACCACGGTGTGGCGGATCTCGATGTCGTCGACGGCATCGAACGGTATCCGGTGGTCGCGCAGCCCGTTGACAATCTCGAACCCGTGCCTGTCCGTCCGGAGGAACGGCCGCCACTGCATCACGTAGACGAACCAGGCCGCGAGGACCAGCCACGGTGCCGCCGCCATGACAGCGTCCGTCCGGCCGGTCAGCAGCAGCCATGCCAGTACGACGGCGGCACCCAGCCAGAACATGACGGCAACCGGCCGCGCTGATCCCGCCCGGTGGGTTGTGCCTGTGGTCCGGACGCCTGAGCGCCCCGGCGTGTTCTTCCGGCTGTTGGTGCCGCTGTCGTCAATTGTTCGCAATGGATCCCCCGCCATCGGCTACCGGCCGCCAAGGCTGCCGCGTTTGGCCCAGCATAGCGTCGTCAGCGAGGGCCACGGTGCTGGCGACACGTGTCAGCCGGGTTGGTTCCGATATAGAGCAGCGGCCAACCGTCGTCGGACGCGAGATCGCGGGAAGGCGTCGGAGTCGCCGGAAAGTTGCGGCGACCCCGCGCGGTTCCGGCGACCTCGGCGAAAAGGGCATCGGAGTGTGGCGCAAACCGGTAGATTGGACTGCCGATAACAGATTTTGTGGAGGAGCCGTTCACGATGATCCGGATTGACCGTGACAACCCGGGCCGGGGCGACGTTCAGGAGCTCCTGAGCGAGCACCTCGCGGACATGTTCGCCACGTCGCCCGCGGAAAGCGTGCACGCGCTTGATTCCGCCGCCCTCTCGGTCCCGGGCATCACCTTCTGGACCGCGCGCGAGGAGTCCGAGGTACTCGGCTGCGGGGCGCTGAAGCTGCTCGAGCCTGGCCGGGGCGAGATCAAGTCGATGCGCACCGCTGCCCACGCCCGCGGCCGCGGCATCGCCACCCTCCTACTGAGCCACATCGTGGACGAGGCCCGGCGTAGCGGTTACGCCCGCCTCCACCTTGAGACCGGAAGCCAGGAATTCTTCGTTCCGGCACGGCGGCTGTACCAGCGGCACGGGTTCAGCACCTGCCCGCCCTTTGGCGACTACGCGGAGGACCCAAACAGCATCTACATGACACTGGCCCTGGACCCGATCCGCCCGTAGGGACCGGCCCCTGCGGCCGCAAGTCTGCCGCCGGGTCGTCCGCGGCTCAGCTGCGGCTGGTGTACTCCAGCACGTCGCGGGCGATGCGTCCGCTGGAGGCTGCCCGGAGATGGCCCTTCCCCTCGTACCAGATGAGGGTGCAGTCCGGGATCAGTCCGGCCGTTTCCTGCGCGACCTCGCGGGGGAAGAACTGGTCGGCGCCGCCGCAGATCATCAGCACAGGCTTCCGGATGAGCGGCAGCACGGCCCGGGAATTGAAGGACATTTCGCCCTGCACCTCGGTGAGGACGTCCTGGGCGGGGAAATCGGTTCCGCTCAGCAGCCGGTTGCTGATGAGGGGTCCGATCAGCTGCCGCAGCCATTTCACCCGCCGGCCCGGCAGCAGATACTCGGCGAAGACCGTCCCTGCGCCGTTTGTGTCCCCGCCGGCAAGGGCCTTGGCCATCCGGGAATCGACGTCCTTGCCCCAGTCGCTCAGCTCCGCCGCGGTGACCACCATGGCGATGTGGCCGAAGGATTCAGGATGCCGGGCGGCCAGATACTGGGCGACCATCCCGCCGAACGACTCCGCCACGACGACGTCGACCCGCCCGCCAAATTCCCTGGCGATCAGCCGCGCGTAGTCGTCCGCCATGTCGGCGATGGTGTGGTCCGGCGGCATTCCCCGGCGCCGGGTGACAATCCAAACGGCATATCCGGCGTGGAGAAACGGATCAAACTGCCGCCGGAACATCCTGCGCAACACCCCCTTGGGAACAGTGCTCCCGGGCCCGCCTTGGATGAAGAGGAGTGTCTTTGGGCCGTTGCCCCAGCTCAGATACTCCATGCCGTTGGCGAAGGCCCCGTTCCGGGGTTGCCGGGCCGCCGTCGATATTTTGCCCACAAGGCCTCCTGTCCAGGCGCGACAAGAGCTGACCGTTGAAGTCCCCCGCGTCACCACCACCGTATTAGCCGCCCGGTATCACGACAAGATCCGCAGACCCTCCGACGGTTCCGGTTCCTGGAAAATCCCGGCCATGTGCCGGACGTCTGCCTCCTCAAGCCGGTGCGAGCCCGCCTCGCGCCGTCCGGCGCGGGCGGCCACCCGTTCGATCGACGTCTGCAGTGGCGTCCGGACATAGTGAACGACGACGGCGGCACCGGCGGCCTCTGCCCTGCCCGCCCAAACAGCACGCCGCTCGCGGCTCCACTGGTTCCAGTCCAGCACCACGTCGGTGCCAGCGGGCAGGATCTGCAGTGCGGTGTCCCACATCAGCGACTTGCAGGCTTCAGCGAGCTCCGCGTAGTTCCCGGAAGCAAAGTGGAGGTCCGGGTACAGGCGCAGCATCCACTCGTCCAGGCTGAACCGCACGGCAGGCAGCCCGGCTTCCAGTTGCCTCGCCACGGTGGTCTTCCCGGCGCCGGGAAGACCGCACAGCAAGTGGACGGTCGGCTGCCCGGACGCCGGCCGCCGTCGTTCCTCCAAGCCCTACCGTTCCTTGGTGATGAGCAGTTCGTGGGCGCCCGCAGCCGCAGCGCCCATGGACTCGACCACGGTCTTGGTGCGCTGGCGGCTGGCTGCGTCGGCCGCGGCACCGGCACAGAGGCCCTGCGGGGCGTCGGAGGCGACGGAGCACCAGCGGTAGGGCCCGCGGACCATCACCGACGGCGCCCAGGCAAGGTCGGAGGCGGTCCACTTGCCGTTCGTGCCCTGGCTGAACTGGGCGCGGACCAGCAGGCCCTCGTTGTTCACCACATAGTTCGGCGAGAGTTCGGTGATCGCGTTGCCCAGGCTGTAAACAATCCAGGTGCCCTTGTACTTCTCGATCGGCTGCACCGAGTGCGTGTGGTGGCCGTAGATCATGGTGAACTGGCCGCTGTCCGCAAGGGCATGGGCGAGGCTCTTCTGCTCGGCGTTGGGCACGCTCGAGTACTCATCGCCGGCATGCATAGCGCCGAGCACGATGTCGGCGCCCAGCTCCCGGGCCTTCTTCGCCTTCGCGATCATGACGTCGGCGTCTAGCATGTCCACCTGCCAGGCCGCCTCCGGGGCCAGACCGTTCAGCCCGTACGTCGCATCGATCACGGCGATCTTCGCCGCGGCGGTCTGCACGATCATGACGTCCCGGGAGTCGGCCTCGGTCCGGTAGGAGCCGGTGTGCTGCAGCCCGGCGGCATCCAGGGCATCCAAGGTGCGGACCAGCCCTGCGGTGCCGCGGTCAACCGTGTGGTTGCTCGCGGTGGTGCAGGCCTGGTAGCCCACCTGCTGGACGGCCGTGATGATCTGCGGCGGAACGTTGAACGAGGGGTACGAGGAGAACGGCCCGGCGGGTCCGGCCACGGGGGTTTCCAGGTGGCAGATCGCGAGGTCGCTCTGCTCGGTGTATTTGCGCTGACCCTCGACCATCGGTCCGAAGTCCAGCCCCTTGGTGCCCTTGGCCAGGGCGTCAGCGCGGCCCTGTTCCCACAGTTGGTCGTGGACCAGCATGTCCCCGGAAACCAGCACCGAAGTGCAGCGGTCGGCCTCGCAGGCCGGACCCTTCCCCGGCGTCAGGGTCGGCGTCGGCGTCGGGGTGCTCGACGGCGACGACGTCGCCGCCGTCGGGTCCGCCGTCGTCGATTCCGTCGTCTGTGGTGCTGCCTGTCCGGCGGTGTTGCGGGCGGCAGCCGAGGAGTCCGACGCATTGTTTTCCGGGCCGGCGCCGGTGCCGCAGGAGGCCACGGAGGCGGCCAGGGAAAGCGCTGCCGCGGCGGCGAGGAGACGTCCGCGCCGCCGGGGGGTGTAGGTACTCATGGCGCCAATCCTACGGTGGCATCTGTCACAACACGCTCAGCAGAGCATTGAGAACCACCCCCGTTACATGAAAGAGTTATTTCATGACCAATCCCCTGTTGAGCCCCAGCCCCCTGCCGTTCGGCCTCCCGCCGTTCGCGGACATCACCGCCGAGCACTACGCCGAAGCCGTGGAGGCCGGCCTCGCCGAACACCTCGCTGAAATCCAGGCCATCGTGGACACACCGGAGCCTGCGTCCTTTGAAAACACCGCGCTGGCCATGGAGCGGTCCGGACAGCTCCTGCAGCGTGCGGCGGCGTCGTTCTTCACGCTCGTCTCCGCCGACGCCTCGGACGCCATCCGCGAACTCGAAACCACGCTGTCCCCGCAGTTCTCGGCCCACCAGGACGCCGTCTACCTCAACCGGCGGCTGTTCGAGCGGTTCGCCGCCGTCAACACGGACCAGCTCGACGCAGAGTCCTCCCGCCTGGTGGACGAGTACCTCAAGGAGTTCCGCCAGTCCGGCATCCAGCTCGACGATGCCGGCCAGGAGCGGCTCAAGGCCATCAATTCTGAACTTTCCCGGCTCGGCACGGAGTTCGGCCAGCGGGTCAAGGAAGCGATGAAGTCCGCCGCCCTGCTGCTCGACGACGCCGCCGACCTCGCCGGGCTTCCGGCCGACGATGTCGCCAGCGCCGCGGAGGCCGCCCGCACCGCCGGGCACGAGGGCAAGTTCTTGCTCACCCTCATCCAGCCCAGCAACCAGCCCGCCCTCTCCGCCCTGGAGAACCGTGATGTCCGCCGCCGCCTGTACGAGGCCTCCATCGGCCGCGGCAGCGACGGCAGCGCCCTCGATGTCCTGGACCTGGTCAAGGACACAGTCCGGCTCCGTGCCGAGAAGGCGGCGCTGCTGGGCTTCGCCAACTACGCCGAGCTCGTTGTGGACCAGCAGACCGCCCCGGACTTCGCTGCCGTGCAGACCATGATGAACCGGCTGGCACCGGCCGCCGTCCGGAACGCCGATGCCGAGGCCGACGCGCTGGCTGAAATCGCCGGCCAGCCCCTCGAAGCCTGGGACTGGGCGTACTACTCCGCCAAGGTCAAGCGCGAACGGTACGCCGTGGACGAGCAGGCCCTGCGCCCCTACTTCGAGCTGGACCGCGTCCTCAACGACGGGGTGTTCTTCGCTGCCAACGCGCTCTACGGCATCACGTTCCACGAGCGCGGCGACCTCGCCGGCTATCACCCGGACGTCCGCGTCTGGGAGGTCCGCAACCCGGGCGGCACCGAGCTGGGCCTGTTCCTGGGCGACTATTACACCCGCGAATCCAAGCGGGGCGGCGCCTGGATGAACTCCCTGGTGGAACAGTCCGGGCTGCTCAACACCCGGCCCGTGGTGATCAACAACCTCAATATCTCCAAGCCGCCGGCCGGCGAACCCACGCTCCTGACCCTCGACGAGCTCCGCACCACGTTCCACGAGTTCGGCCACGCCCTGCACGGCCTGTTCTCCGCCGTGACGTACCCGCGGTTCTCCGGCACCGCAGTGCCTCGGGACTTCGTGGAGTACCCCTCGCAGGTGAATGAAATGTGGATCATGTGGCCGGAAGTCCTCGCCAACTACGCACGCCACCACGCCACCGGCGAGGCGCTGCCGCAGGAGGTTGTGGACAAGCTCGACGCCGCGCAGCTGTGGGGCGAGGGGTTTGGCACCACCGAATACCTGGGCGCGGCGCTGCTGGACCTCGCCTGGCATGTGCTGGACGGCACCGAAGTACCCGATGATGCCCTCGAATTCGAGGCGAAGGCACTCGCTGCGGCCGGTGTGGCGCACCACCTGATCCCGCCGCGCTACCGCACGGGATATTTCCAGCACATCTTTGCCGGCGCCGGTTACGCCGCGGGCTATTACTCCTACATCTGGAGCGAGGTGCTGGACGCTGAAACGGTCGAGTGGTTCAAGGACAACGGCGGCCTCACCCGGGCCAACGGCGACTTCTTCCGCGCCGAACTCCTCTCCCGGGGGAACAGCCGCGATCCACTGGACTCCTTCCGCGCCTTCCGCGGGCGCGACGCCGAACTCGAACCGCTGCTCAAGCGCCGCGGCCTCGACTGACCCCTCAAACCGGAACGACGCCGGCCGGCCACCCAAGAAGGTGACCGGCCGGCGTCGTCGTTAGTGTTCTGGTTTTGCTACCAGCCGCGCTCGGCGAGGCGGTGCGGCTGCGGGATCTCGTCCACGTTGATGCCGACCATGGCCTCGCCCAGGCCGCGGGAGGCCTTGGCGATCTCTTCCGGGTCGTCGAAGAAGGTGGTGGCCTTCACGACGGCTGCGGCGCGCTGGGCCGGGTTGCCGGACTTGAAGATGCCGGAGCCGACGAAGACGCCGTCGGCGCCAAGCTGCATCATCATGGCGGCGTCGGCCGGGGTGGCGATGCCGCCGGCGGTGAAGAGCACCACCGGGAGCTTGCCGGTGGTGGCAACTTCCTTGACCAGTTCGTACGGCGCCTGCAGTTCCTTGGCGGCGACGTAGAGCTCGTCCTCGGGCAGGGCGGCGAGCTTCTTGATCTCGGCGCGGATCTGGCGCATGTGGGTGGTGGCGTTGGAGACGTCGCCGGTGCCGGCCTCGCCCTTGGAGCGGATCATGGCAGCGCCTTCGTTGATCCGGCGCAGGGCCTCACCGAGGTTGGTGGCGCCGCAGACGAAGGGAACCGTGAAGTTCCACTTGTCGATGTGGTTGGCGTAGTCGGCCGGGGTCAGGACCTCGGACTCGTCGATGTAGTCGACGCCGAGGGTCTGGATGACCTGGGCTTCGACGAAGTGGCCGATCCGGACCTTTGCCATGACCGGGATGGACACTGCGCCGATGATCGCTTCGATCATGTCCGGATCGGACATGCGGGACACGCCGCCCTGGGCGCGGATATCGGCGGGAACGCGTTCCAGCGCCATGACTGCGACGGCTCCGGCATCCTCAGCGATGCGGGCCTGCTCGACGTTGACGACGTCCATGATGACGCCGCCCTTGAGCATCTCCGCCATGCCGCGCTTGACGCGGTTGCTGCCCGTAACGCTCTTCGCGGACGCGCCGGCTTCGCTGCTTACATCAGGTGTAGACACAAAAACCCCTATGGGTAGATAGATGACCTCGCCGGAGCGCGGACGGCACACAAATGCCGCTTCGCACACACCGGATTACCGGATCCATTGGCCGGTAATGCTAATACTAGTCCCCTGCGCGACCGGGTTGAATTCCGGTTACACCCCGCGGGACGGGCCGGACGCGGGTGCTCAGGCGGCCTGTCCGGTCTCCGTGCCTTCGGTCTCCTCGAGTGACTGCCGGCGCACCGTGATAATCCGCTGAATGACAGTCACCAGGCTCGCCGCGGCCAGGAGGCAAAGCGTCACGAACAGGACAACGGTGGGCAGCCCCAGTCCGGTCAAGCCGGTGACCACCAGGACGGACACCAGCCGCTCGGCGCGTTCGGCGATGCCCACGTTGGCCTGGAAGCCCAGCGCCTCGGCCTTGGCGCGGGCGTAGGACACCACCATGCCCAGGACCAGGCAGACGACGGCGGCAATCGCGATCGCGGCGTCGTCGCCCCCGGTGAAGAACCAGACCGCGACGCCGGCGAACAGCGCCCCGTCGGCCACCCGGTCCAGGGTGGAATCCAGGAAGTTGCCCCAGCGTCCGCCGCTCTTTTGCATCCGGGCCATGATCCCGTCGATGACGTCGGAAAAGATGAACGCGGTAATGAAGATGGTGCCCCACCAGAGCTGGCCGAGAGGATAGAACACCAGTGCACCCACCACCACGCCGAGAGTTCCGACGATGGTTACCGCGTCCGGGGACACACCGATCCGCAGCAGCCAGCGGGCAAGCGGGGAGAACAGCGCGGTGAAGAAACCGCGCGCATGCCTATTGAGCATCCGTCGCCCCGCCGCTCGCCGGACCCGCGCCGTTCGCCGGACCCGCGCCGTTCGCCTGCGGCCAGGCTTCCGCGACCTGCTGGCGGACCTCGCCCAGGGTCTGCGTGATGGCCTTGGTCTGGGCGATGATCGGGAAGAAGTTCCCGTCCCCGCCCCAGCGCGGCACCACATGTTGGTGCAGGTGCCCTGCTATCCCCGCGCCGCCGGTGACGCCCTGGTTCATGCCCAGGTTGAAACCGGTGGGGTTGGCGACCTTGCGCAGAACGCGCATGGCCGTCTGGGTCAGCTCGGCGAATTCAGCCGTTTCCTCCACGGTCAGGTCCGTGTAGTCGGGAATGTGCCGGTAAGGGCACACCAGCAGGTGGCCCGGGTTGTACGGGAAGAGGTTGAGCACGACGTAGCTGGTCCGTCCGCGGTAGACGATCAGTGAATCGTCATCCTCGCGTTCCGGCGCCACGCAGAAGGGGCAGTCGTCCACGTTCTTGAACTGGTGCTGCCCGCCCTTGATGTACGCCATCCGGTGCGGAGTCCACAGGCGCTGGAACGCGTCCGGCACTCCGGCCAGGCCAAAGTCGTCGGTCACGCCGTCGTCCCCCGGATACTCCGGAGCGGCCCCTGTGGTGTCCTGCATACCTGGCTCTTCCCTGTCCGCTAGCTGGTCCGGTTGCGGACGGCGTCGACGATCCGCTGCACGGCCTCGGCCACCGGCACGCCGTTGTCCTGGCTGCCGTCACGGAAGCGGAAGGACACCGCGCCGGCGTCGGCGTCGTCTCCACCGGCGATCAGCACGAACGGGATCTTGTCTTTGCTGGCCGTGCGGATCTTCTTCGGGAAACGGTCCGAGGAAATGTCCACCTCGGCCCGGATGCCCGCGGCCTTGAGCTGGCCGACGACGTCGAACATGTAGTCGTTGAACGCCTCGGCCACGGGGATGCCGACCACCTGCACGGGAGCCAGCCACGCCGGGAAGGCACCGGCGTAGTGCTCCGTGAGCACGCCCATGAACCGTTCCACGGAACCGAAGAGGGCGCGGTGGATCATAACCGGGCGCTGGCGGGTGCCGTCCGCGGCCTGGAACTCGAGTTCGAAGCGCTCGGGCAGGTTGAAGTCCAGCTGGATGGTGGACATCTGCCAGGTGCGGCCGAGGGCGTCCTTTGCCTGGACGGAGATCTTGGGGCCGTAGAACGCGGCTCCGCCCGGATCCGGGATGAGCTCCAGGCCGGAGGCCTCGGCCACTTCGGCGAGGGTGCGGGTGGCCTCGTCCCAAGCGGCGTCGTCGCCGACAAACTTGTCTGGGTTCTTGGTGGAGAGTTCCAGGTAGAAGTCGTCCAGGCCGTAGTCCTTGAGCAGGCCCAGCACGAAGTTCAGCGTGCCGGTGAGCTCGTCCTTCATCTGCTCGCGGGTGCAGTAGATGTGGGCGTCGTCCTGGGTCATGCCGCGCACCCGGGTGAGGCCGTGCACCACGCCGGACTTCTCGTAGCGGTAGACGGAGCCGAATTCGAACAATCGCAGCGGCAGTTCGCGGTAGGACCGGCCGCGGGAGCGGAAGATGAGGTTGTGCATGGGGCAGTTCATCGGCTTCAGGTAGTAATCCTGGCCGGGCTTGCGGACGGTGCCGTCGTCGTTGAGTTCCGCGTCGATGTGCATCGCCGGGAACATGCCCTCCTTGTACCAGTCCAGGTGGCCTGAGACCTCGTAGAGGTGGCCCTTGGTGATGTGCGGCGTGTAGACGAACTCGTAGCCGGCATCCACGTGGCGCTGGCGGGAGTAGTCCTCCATGGCCTTGCGGATGATGCCGCCCTTGGGGTGGAACACCGGCAGGCCGGAGCCGAGTTCATCCGGGAAGGAGAACAGGTCCAGTTCCGCGCCGAGTTTGCGGTGGTCGCGGCGTTCGGCCTCGGCGATGCGCTCCTGGTAGGCCTTGAGGGCCTCCTTGGTGGGCCAGGCGGTGCCGTAGATGCGCTGCAGCTGCTGGTTGTTCTGGTTGCCCAGCCAGTAGGCGGCCGAGGACCGGGTCAGGGCGAAGGCGTTGGAGATCAGCTTGGTGTTGGGCAGGTGCGGGCCACGGCAGAGGTCGCACCAGATGCTGTCCCCGCTCTTGCGGTCAACGTTGTCGTAGATGGTGATGTCCCCGGCGCCGACCTCGACATTGACGCCTTCGCCGGCGTCGGCCGCCTCGTTCTTTTTGCCGAGGAGCTCGAGCTTGTAGGGCTCGTTCTTCATCGCCTCGCGGGCCTCGTCCTCGGTGACCACGCGACGGACGAACTTCTGGTTCTGGTTGATGATCTTCTGCATCATCTTTTCCAGGGCCTTCAGGTCTTCCGGGGTGAACGGCTCCGCGACGTCGAAGTCGAAGTAGAAGCCGTCGGTGATGTACGGGCCGATGCCCAGCTTGGCGTCCGGACGCAGCTGCTGCACGGCCTGGGCCATCACGTGGGCCGTGGAGTGGCGCAGGACGTTGAGGCCGTCCGGGGAATCGATGGTGACGGCCTCGACCGTGGAGTCCTCCGGCAGCGGCTGGTCCAGGTCCTTCAGCTCGCCGTTGATGCGGGCCACAACGACGTCGCGGCGCTCAAAAAAGAGTTCCGCGCCGGTGGTCCCGGTAGTCACCTTGGTCTCTTCGCCATCGACGAGAAGGGTGATCTGCTGGGCATCTGACACGGGTGTCTCCTATTCAAAGTTAAGGCTTCGTAGCTTGTGGCGTACGGGGACCACAGCCAGCCTCGTCCATGCTATCTGTTTCTGAAGAGGCCAACCAACGCCCCGCTCAGTCAAATTGGCTACACGGAGTGGGCACGGATAGCCGTTCACCTGGCACTGTCAGACGCCGAGTCCAGTAGTGATGAGGCTTTGGGACTCTCCCCTTCAGCAGGCTCCTCTGCTGGGTCTAGATAAGCTGCGACGGCGAGTGGTTGCTCTAGGGGGGACACCCCACGTTTCCCCATCGAATTTAGCGCCGGTTTGGTGATGTCGACAGCAGTGCTCTATATGTTGAGGATCGCTCTTCTGTTTGGCCTTTCCATTCAGTAGATTGCGCATGCCAACTGAGTAGAAATATTGGGGAACTGGATGCTAATCCACGAGATTGTGATTGAAAACTTTAGAGGCTACGAAGGCCGCCACCGCATCGGTGCTGAACAACTCACGGCGCTTGTGGGAAGGAACGACTCAGGCAAGTCCACCATCCTTGACTCTCTCGGAGTCTTTTTTGAGCATCCCTTGTGCAAAGTTGATTTCGAAGACGTAAACAAGGCGGTCCTCCCTAAAGGCGAAATGAGGATCGGCCTTGTCTTTCGTGACTTTCCAAGGGAGCTTATTCTCGACAGCACCAACAAGACGAGCCTCCATGATGAACATCTCTTGAACGCTGATGGATTCCTGGAGATTCATAAAGTTTGGTCATTCACGGACAGCAAGCTGACAGCGAAGCCTTCGATCAGGATCTGCGCCGTTCACCCTCGCGCAGAGAACGTTAGAGATCTCCTTCAATTGAAGATTACGGATCTTAGGAAGCGTCTTCCTGCCGACGCCGTGGCCAACAAGGCGTCCTGCGCTTCGCTACGATCAGCGATCTGGTCAGCTGTCGACGACCTCGACCTTGGAGAAGTTGAAGTACCCGTCGACAAGGAGGATGCGAAGGAAATCTGGTCCAAGATCTCTGACGTTCTTCCTCATTTTGCTCTATTCCGTGCTGATCGAGCTTCCACCGACGAAGATGCCGAAGTCCAAGACCCGCTGAAGATTGCTGTATCAAATGCCATTGCATCCGTTCAGCAAGAACTGGATGTGATTATCAAGAAGGTGAGCGAGGAAGCCCTCGAAGTGGCTACACGTACCTTGGGGAAGCTATCGGCATTTGACCCAGAACTCGCTTCCGAGCTGACACCGAAACTCAAGGCGCTGCCTAAGTGGGAGAGCATTTTCAAGCTTTCCTTGACTGGTGATTCCGAGATTTCAATAAATCGCCGCGGATCCGGAGTGAGGCGGCTGGTCCTATTCAGCTTCTTCCAAGCTGAAGTTGAGCGACTTCTCCAGAGCAGCAGCAAGACAAATGTCATATATGCAGTTGAGGAACCCGAGACCGCTCAGCATCCGGACAACCAAGTAAAAGTGATGCAGGCTTTTGTCCAGTTGACCGAAGCCAGCGACTGCCAAGTCTTTATCACAACCCACACTCCTGCGATTGCGCGACTGTTGCCCGAGAAGAGCATCCGATTTATAACCAAAGATGATTCCGGCAAACGTGTGGTGATTGCCGACGAAGAGAGTGTCCTCAGCAGGGTCGCTGCCTCACTTGGAGTACTGCCTAACGTGGCCGCACGCGACTCGCTCCGGACCTTGGTTTGCGTAGAAGGGCCTCATGATATTGAATTCTTGACCGGTATCGAACGCATGCTTGAGAAGCACGGCCTCGTTAAGGGTCATTTGAATGCCGCCAAGGAAGTCGTGTGCCTCCCTCTTGGTGGTAGCACGTTACAGGATCACGTAAATAAGAGATATTTACGCCTCTTGGGTGTGCCAGAAATCCACATATATGATCGAGACCAATTGCCGCCAGCTAGGGCAAAATACCAAGATGCCGCGGATCAGGTTAATGGCAGGGGCGACAATTCTATTGCATTCATAACCTCAAAGCGGGAAATGGAAAACTACCTTGATCGTGAGTCGATTGTGGCAGCGGTGCCGTCAGCGGCTTCTCTTGCTGAGATTTCAGACTGGGTGGATGTTGAAAACGAAATTTTTTCGGTCTCGGGACAGAGAAAATTCGAACGGCGCTCCATTAAGAGCTGGCTGAATGCTGAAGCCGTCTCTGAGATGACTCTTGATCGCTTAGCTGCCCGCCAAGGCTTGGAAGAAATCCTGTCGTGGTTTGAAGCCGTAGAAAAGCGTGTCAGTAATGGTGACCCAAATTTGAACTAGAAGGCCAATCCGCACTCACTTGCGCCCTTGCGAGAATGTAGATTTCGGAGGCCAACCAACGCGCCGCTCAGCCTCCCAGCCCGGTGATGGCGAGGTTGCGGCTGATGCCGTCAAGAGGTCCCGGCGGCTGGAGTTCCGGGTAATCCGGGATGCCGGAGGCCGGGGCCGGGAACGGCAGGGTCTCGGTGCGGCTCAGGTCCCAGGCCATGCTGGCGCTGATGCTGATCCCCCGCGGCCCGGTCCGCCGGGTGGTCCCCCGGATCAGCAGCAGCCGGGTGCCGAACAGCAGCGGCCCGGCCAGCTCCTGCGCTTCATGGAAGAAGACGGAGTCCACGCAGCCCGTGCCGTCGTCGATGCTGATGAACACCACGCGGCGGCCTCCCCGCATGGGCGGGGTCTGGGTGGCGACGCGGACCCCGGCCACCAGCACCTCAGTGCCGTTGCGCAACGCCAGCAGCTTGTCCGCGGTGGTGACGCCAAGACGGTCCAGCAGCGGCCGGTGGCTGGCCATCAGGTGGTCGCTGACGTCCACGGCCATGAGGTCCAGCTCGGCCCGGACGGTATCCACCAGAGTGGGTGCGGGCAGCAAAGCCTTGAGATTCTTCAGTTCGACGTCGCCCAGCGGCAGCGACAGCTGCCCGTCGATCACGTCGATACCTTTCCGGTGCGGCCGGCTCTGCAGGGTCTGCAGGTGATGGACCAGGTCCGCGCGGTTGGCGGCCCCGCCGGAGGCCCGGTGCAGGGAGTCAAATGCCCCCAGCTGGGCCAGCCGCTGGATGCTGGGTTTGCTCAGCCGGGACCTGGCCCGCAGGTCCGCGAGCGAGTCGTAGGGCTGTCCTGCCACGATCCTTTTCAGCTCGGTTCCCGAGAGCCCGTAGATGCCGTTCAGGCTCAGCCGGATGCCCAGCTTGCCACGGTCCGGGCCGGCGGCCACGCGTTCCACCCGGTACTCGGCCTGGCTCCGGTTGATGTCCAGGGGCAGGATGGGGATTCCCAGCCGCCGCGCCTCGGCGACGAGGAGCCGCTTGGGATACATGCCCGGATCGTGTTCCCACAGCCCGGCGAGGAAGGCCTCCGGGTGGTGGGTCTTGAGCCAGGCCGACTGGTAGGTGGGCACGGCAAAGGCGGCGCCGTGGGCTTTGCAGAACCCGAAGCTGCCGAAGGCCTTGAGTGTCCCCCAGACCTTGTCCACCACTTCGGGGCTGTACCCCCGGGCACGTGCCTCCTTCCGGAAAAACTCCTCCACCCGGCCTTCCAGCACGTCGTTGCCGAGAGCGCGGCGGAATTCGTCCGCCCGCGCCAGCCCGCAGCCGGTCATGACGTCGAAGGTCTTCAGGATCTGTTCATGGAACACAGTAACGCCGTGCGTCTCCTTGAGGACGGGTTTGAGGTCTGGGTGCGGATAGACCTCGGGGGCGAAGCCGTGGCGGTGCTCCAGGAAGGGCCGGACCATGTCCGATTTCATCGGGCCCGGGCGGAACAGGGAGATGTCAATGATGAGGTCGTTGAATTCCCGGGGCGCGAGTTTGCCGATGAGCTCCCGCTGCCCGGGGGATTCGATCTGGAAGCAGCCCAGGGTGTGGGTGCTGCGGATCAGCTCATAGGTGGGTTCGTCGTCGAGCGGGACGGCGTTGAGGTCGATGCTGCCGTCCTCGGCGATGTAGTCCGGGCCTGTCCCGTCCGGCCCTGCCGGGTGGGCGCCTGCGGCCACCACCTCGGCTTTGGAAGGATGCAGGCGGATGACCTCCCGGACGGCGAAGGCCATGGCGCTTTGCATCCGGACGCCCAGGACATCGAGTTTCAGCATGCCCATGGGGTCCATGTCGTGTTTGTCGAACTGGCTCATGGGCAGGCCCAGTCCGCTGGGCTGCACGGGCGTACGGTCCAGAAGGGTGGCGTCCCCCAGGATGACCCCGCAGGGGTGCATGGAGATATGGCGCGGCAGCCGGTCCAGCCGTTCGGTGAGGTCCACCAACAGGTCCAGCTGCTGGTTCCCGCTGAAGTCGCGCTGCCCCACCCGGCCGGCGAATTCCTTCAGCTCGGGTTTCTCCTCGAGGGCTTCGCGGAAGTTCCGGGCCGAGAACCGCCACAGCTGTTTGGCGATGTCACCGATCTCCCCTTCCTCCATGCCCAGGGCGAGGCCGGCGTCGCGCACGGCACCGCGAGCGCGGTAGCCGTTCTGCATGCTCATCAGCGTGACGCGCTCGGAGCCGAAGCGCTCAAAAATCTTCCGGTACACGTTGTGCCGTTCGGCGCTTTCGACGTCGATGTCGATGTCCGGCAGGGTGGCGCGGTCCCGGGAGAGGAAGCGCTCGAAGATGAGGTCGTGCTGCAGCGGGTTCACCTGGCTGACGTCGATCAGGTAGTTGACCAGGCTGGATGCTCCCGAACCGCGGGCCGCCGCCCGGACTCCCATGGCCTGAATCATCCGGGAAACCTCGGCCACGGTCAGGAAGTACGCGGCGAAGCCCAGGCTGTCGATAATCCTCAGTTCGTGTTCCAGCCGCGAGCGCAGTTCCTGGGCGGGTTTGCCCGTGATCCCCGGGAACCGCCTGCCGATGCCGGCCTCGCAGCGCTGGGTGAGCTCCACCAGGGCGTCCCCGGCGATGCCGATCACCGAGGCTTCCGGCACCACGGGCTGCTTCCATCCCATGTCCGTCACCGGGTCCATCCGGCAGCGGTCCGCGAGCGCCTCGGTCTGTGCCATCAGGTTTTTCAGGTCAGCGGCGCCGTACCCCGCGGCGTGCATGATCTCCTTTCCGAGCTGGAGCATCTGCGCCGCGGATTTGAGCCAGGCCTGCCCGTTGGGCTGCAGCAGCGGGGCGGCGGAGAGTTCGGGCAGCGATTTCAGGGTGCGGGCGGAATCCAGCACATCCGCGGTGGCCGCTCCGTCCTCAGCCACGTACCGTACGGCGTTGCTCAGCACGGCGGGAACCCCGTGCTCGGCGGCAAGCTTGAGCATCCGCACCGCATGGGCGGTGCTGAGCGGCTCCCCGGGCGGGCTGAGCTGGCTGACCACCTCGGCGGCGACGGTTCCTTGCGGCATGGCGTCGAGCCAGCGTTTAAACAGGGTGCGGGGGCGCAGGTAGCGGCGCCCTCCCATGGCACGTCCGACGTCGGAGTCGGGTCCGATCAGCACGGTCAACACCGGCTTGAGGGTTTCAGGGTGCAGGGTGCGGGAGGCCAGCTCGGCCCGGGTGACGGCGACGGGCACCGCTCCCCCGGCCTTGCCCGTGGTGCGGGCATGCGCATCGGAGATCAGCCGGCACAGCGCACGGTAGCCGGCGCCGTTGTTGTGCCCGTGGGCAAGCACGACGACTCGTCCCCCCACCTGGGTGCGGAGGTCGCCGTCGTCGTCAAAGACCGCCAGGTCCACTCCGACGACCGGGTCCAGCCCGGCCGCCATACAGGCCTTCAGGTGCTTGACCGTCCCGTAGAGGCCGTCGCGGTCCGTGCAGGCGAGCGCCGTCGCCCCGTCCGCGGCCGCAGCGGCGGCCAGTTCCTCCGGCCAGGAGACCCCGTAGTGGGCGCTGAAGGCCGTGGAGACATGGAGATGGGTGAAGCTCATGCCGATTCGGGCTTCCGGGACGGCAGCAGGGCGTCATGGATCCGCAGCAGGCGCCAGCGTCCGCTGCCCACGTGCCGGGTCAGGTCAAGGGTGAGGCTTTCCTGGTCGGGGGAATCTGCCCGGCGCACCTGGACCCGCCAGATTTCGTGGTCCACGAGGCCGGGGCCGCTCCCCAGCGGCGCCCGCCGCTCTTCCGCCCACCATTGGCGCCGCTCATACCAGCGGACCGGTTCGGCGCAGACCGTGTAGTGGCGGCCTGCCCAGTCGAGCTCCAGGGGCTGGCCGGAGGGTGCGCAGGCGACGTCCACAGACTCGCTGAACATGCCCATCGCGCCTCCCGGACCACACCATGTGTAAGAACCATCTGTCAGAACAATCTGGCAGAACAATCTGGCAATAGCAGCCAGCATCCATTCGAACATGTATTCGAATAGTTCCAGTCTACGACGGTGCCGGGGCAAAACCTAGATCAGGGGTGGACGGACGCAGGCACAGGTAGCAGGATTGATCCATGAGCTCCCATAACGCACTTCTGAAGAACGTAAGCATCGCCGCTGAGGACACATCCTTGGTGGCGAAGTTCGATATAGACGGAAACATCCCCGGCCAGGGCGCCTACGTGGTGGGACTCGTTGCAGCAACCCCGGATCATTCCCACCAACGACGAATGGGAATCGAGTTCATGAACGGGGAGGCCGTGTCCTTCTACTGCTTCAGCCATGACGGCACGGAGGAGAACTTCGACCTCAAAGGTGTGGAGCACTCCGGCAGCACCATTACCGGTCACTTTCCCATCAGCACCATCATGGGCCTGACCAAAGGGCACCTCATGACGGCCTTCAGCGACTGTGACGGCCGCGAGTACCAGGCGAACGTCCCGGTGGAGGAAGCCCTCTAAGCCGCCGCGCCCTAGGAGCTGGCTTTGTAGACTTCCAGCTCAAGCGTGATGAAAGCGTCGATCATGGCCCGGTAGGTCTTCTCAATGAGTTCGACGTCGATGTCTTTCTGTTCCGCTGTGGCGCGAACGTGTTCGATGACCCGCTCCACACGCCCGGGGGCTCTCACCTCGGCGCTATCGGCCTTGAGGGTTCCGGCGATCCGGATCAGGCGCTCGCGGCGGCCGATCAGCGACACGATCTGCTCATCCACCTCGTCCACGGCCACCCGCACAGCGGCGAGCTGCTCCCGGTCGGCCTTGGCAGCTTTTTCATCTTGGTGATTTGTGGACATGTGCATGACAGTATCGAATGATGCAGCCACGAGTCGATTTAATTTCACTGGGTGTCCGCAGTGTTGACGCCTCCCGCAGCTTCTATGTAGATGGCCTGGGCTGGCCCGTCCACCGGGAAGTCCGGGGCGAGGTCCTGTTCATCCAGGCCAATCACGGCCTGCTCCTCTCGCTCTGGGACGCCGGGCAGATGCAGGCCGAAGCCGCCACCGATCCCCCGGCCGGCATTCCCACCATCACACTGAGCCACAACCTAGGCAGCACGGCGGAGGTCGACTGGGTGATGGCTGAGGCCGAAGCGGCCGGCGCTGCCATCATCGCCGAACCGAAGACCCAGCCCTGGGGCGGCTACACCGGCTATTTTGCCGACCCCGACGGCTACCGCTGGGAGGTTGCCTTCAACCCCAGCTGGACGGTCGACGGCGGCGGGAAAGTGACGCTCTGACGTTCCTAACCAAGGGACACAGACAACCTGCGCTCCAACAACGGCGGGTCAAAGCGAGCATCCTCTTTGGTCGTGCCGTCCTGGCACCAGCCATGCCTTTCGTAGAAGCGGATGGCGCGGCTGTTGCCGTCCGCGACCCAGAGATACGCGCGGCGGTACCCCATGGAGCGAAGCCCCTCCACGGACGCCAGGAACAGAACAGACCCCAAGCCCCGGGACCAATAGTCCGGATGCAGATTCAATGCGTGAAGTTCCCCGGCGCGGCAAAGTCCGGGGCGTCACTAGGGACGGCTTCACGGATCGAAAAATCGCTAGTCCTCAAGTCCAGATCCCCCTTCCTGGTTGCTTCCGGTCGGATCCATCACCGCAACTATGCGGACTGCACCGCTTGGCCAAGGGCATAAAGGCCCTGTCGAGGTGTTCGTCGGCGACACTAACGTGACTTGGAGTACACGGCGGCACGCTATTCGAGCCGGTGTGCGGAGAGCTGCAAAGCACGGATGTGCTCTGCAGCTCTCCACAGTGTTGCCCGTAGCACCAGCCCCCAGCTACCGCCATACCGGCCGGCTAGAACAAGCTCCCCACAGGCTCGATCAGTTCCGGGGAGTCGTTCTTGACGTTCCCGACGGCGGTGCCGACGGCGTCGATCGTCCAGCCCTCCGCGACGTCGTGCGCGCCGGCCCGGACCAGGTCCACCAGTCCGGCGGCATCGTCGGCCTGCGGATCCAGCCACGCCTGCATCGTCTCCCGGTCCATCGGCAGCGGCACCCGGTCGTGCAGGGCCGTGAGTTCGGCCAGCATTCCGCCGGCGTAGCCCTCCGGCGGCGAGTCGGTGGTCATGATCGACGTCGACAGCAGCCAGCGCCCCGGGTCATCCTCCGCCCGGGACGGGTCCTTCCACCATTCGTAGAGCCCCGCGAACACAATCGGGTGCCCGTCGCGCGGGTGCACGTAATAGGGCTGTTTGCCGCGCCCCTCACCCTTCCATTCGTAGTAGCCGTCGGCGGGGACGGCGCAGCGGCGGGCGCGGGTGGCCTTCCGGAAGGCCGGCTTTTCCAGCACACTCTCACTGCGGGCGTTGATCATCTTCGAGCCGATCCCCGGGTCCTTGGCCCAGGACGGCACCAGTCCCCAACGGGCAATGTGCAGTTGCCGGACCGGCTCCCCCTCCACCAGCCGTTCCAGCAGGATCGGCACGTCCGCCGTCGGGGCCACATTCCACGACGGCGGGATCGCGATCTCCTCCTCAAGCCCGGCGTCGAACTCGGCCAGCAGGTCTCCGACGGCCCGGGCCATCACGTAGCGTCCACACATGGCACCAGCATGCCACCGCGCCCAAGCCCTGTCATCCGCAGCGGCTAGCGCATTCTGCGGGAATACCGGTCCCCGCGTTACGGTTATTGGGAGTGACGTATTAATTGTGCCGGCGGCGTTTGTCGGCAACGGCGCTGCCACCGCACGCCGTCAACCAGCTTTGAGGAGAACTTCGTGGACTTCACCCCCGAATCCGGCACCATCACCATGTTTTCGACCACCTGGTGCGGCTACTGCAACCGCCTGAAGAAGCAGCTGGACGCCCAGGGCATCGGGTACACCGAGATCAACATCGAAGAAGTTGACGGCACCGCAGATCTCGTGGAGAAGCTCAACGGCGGCAACCGCACCGTCCCCACCGTGCTGTTCCCGGACGGCACGGCGGCCACCAACCCCTCTGCGGCAGAGGTCAAGAGCCGCCTCGCGGCCTAAGGCCGTTTTGTGAACCGATAACGACGACGGCGCGGCCTCCCAAGGGGGCCGCGCCGCTTCCAGTTGTGCAGCAGAAACTGACTGTGCACCAGAAATTGATTTGTGCACCGGACAGTGACTGTCCACCAGACGTTGCGCGACAAAGTTTGCGACACAAGTCTCACGACGAAAGTCTCGCGGCATAGAGTCTTGCGGTGAGAACCGCGACAAGAGCAGAGGAGCTATTTCCATGGTCCATAAAGTCAAAGGCGCAGTAGTCCGTTCCAAGAACGCACCCGTCACACTGGAGACCATCCTGGTCCCGGATCCCGGACCCGGCGAGGCCCTCGTGGACATCCTCACCTGCGGCGTCTGCCACACCGACCTGCACTACAAGCAGGGCGCCATCAACGACGACTTCCCGTTCCTGCTCGGCCACGAGGCCACCGGCGTCGTCAGCGCCGTTGGCCCGGACGTCACCGAAGTGGCCCCCGGCGACCGCGTCGTGCTGAACTGGCGCGCCGTCTGCGGCGAGTGCCGTGCCTGTGCCAAGGGCCAGCCGCAGTACTGCTTCAACACCCACAACGCCACCCAGAAGATGACGCTCGAGGACGGCACCGAACTCAGCGCGGCGCTCGGCATCGGCGCCTTCGCCGAGAAGACCCTCGTCGCCGCAGGTCAGTGCACCAAGGTCGACGCCGAGGCTGACCCGGCCGCCGTCGGGCTGCTCGGCTGCGGCGTTATGGCAGGCATCGGCGCCGCCATCAACACCGGAAACGTCAAACGCGGCGATTCGGTCGCGGTCATCGGCTGCGGCGGTGTGGGCGTGGCAGCCGTCGCCGGCGCAGCGCTCGCCGGCGCCACCACCGTGATCGCCGTCGACATCGACTCGAAGAAGCTCGACCGCGCCAAGGACCTCGGCGCCACCCACACCGTGGACTCCTCCGCCGTCGACCCCGTGGAGGCGATCCGCGAACTGACCGGCGGCTTCGGCGCCGACGTGGTGATCGACGCCGTCGGCCGTCCCGAGACGTACAAACAGGCGTTCTACGCCCGCGACCTCGCTGGCACGGTGGTTCTGGTCGGTGTCCCCAGCCCCGAGATGACCCTGGACCTGCCGCTGCTGGACGTCTTCGGCCGCGGCGGTTCGCTCAAGTCCTCCTGGTACGGCGACTGCCTCCCCTCGCGCGACTTCCCCATGCTGATCGACCTCTACCGGCAGGGCAAGCTGGACCTGGACGCGTTCGTCACGGAGCGCATCACGATCGACCAGATCGAGGAAGCCTTCGACAAAATGCACTCCGGCTCGGTGCTCCGCTCGGTGGTGGAACTGTGAGCGGCCGCGCAGACGGGCTCCGGATCGACCGGCTGGTCACCTCGGGCACGTTCTCGCTCGACGGCGGCACTTGGGACGTCGACAACAACGTCTGGATCGTGGGCAATGACGCGGAATGCCTCGTGATCGACCCTGCCCACGACGCCGGCGCCATCGAGGCAGCCGTTGCCGGACGGACCGTCACCGCCATCCTGCTGACCCACGGCCACGATGACCACATCGCCGCCGTCGGCGAATTCCGGAAGCGCGTCGACGCTCCGGTGTACCTCAACCGCGAGGACTGGATGCTGTGGGAGCGCGTGTTCCCGGGAACCGAACCGGACCACGCGATCGAGGACGGCGACACGTTCGACGTCGCCGGCGCCCGGCTCCAGGCGCTGCACACACCGGGGCATTCCCCCGGCTCCATGTGCTTCTCGCTGCCCAGCGAGGGCACCGTCTTCAGCGGCGACACCCTGTTCCAGGGCGGCCCCGGCGCCACGGGCCGGTCCTACAGCGACTTCCCCACCATCATCGAGTCCATCAGGAGCCGTCTGCTGACGCTCCCGGGGGACACCGTAGTGCGGACCGGTCACGGCGATCCGACGACGGTCGGCGCCGAGGCGCCGCACCTGGAGGAATGGATCGCCCGGGGCCACTAGGCTGCAACGGTCACAACCGAGCCAGTGAGCAAGGCCGGGCACCTCGGGGTGCCCGGCCTTGCTCGTTGCCGGTCTTAGCCGAGCAGGCTGCCGAAGTCGCCGTACTCCAGGGCGGCGTAGCGGGCGTAGGTGGCGGTCACGGCGGCCTCGATGGCGTCCACGTCCAGGTGCGGGACGAGATCGTTGACGGCGCCCGCCGTGGCCGGATCCCAGTCCAGGCCCAGGGCGGCGTAGCTGGCCTCGAGCACCGCGCGGATCGGGGCCGAGTTCTCCACCACGATGACCGAGCTGAACAGCCAGCCGCCGGCCACCACCCGCTGCGCCGTCCCGATGAGCTTGAGCTGGTGCTGCGGAACCGCCGGGTCCTGGCCATGGACGCTGAATTCGCCGGGGCAGTACTCGCCGGGGATCTCCCCCACCGCGGCGTCCACTCCGGCGCTCCGGAGGGCGTGGGCCAGCAGCTCGCCGAAGAAGGAAAAGCGCCCCTTGGCCCCGGCGATCGCGTCCCGGTCCGGCTCCAGATGATCGATTACCAGGGTCCCCTCGTGGTACGCGGCAGCGCGGCCGCCGGCCTTGCGGACCAGCGGTTCGAAGCCCAGTTCGCGGCAGGCCTGCGCCGCGGCGTCGAAGCCCGGCAGGTGCGTGTCCCGCTGGCCGAACGCCACGGTGGGTGCCGGCCGGTAGAACCGGAGCATCGGGCCCACTTCGCCGGTCTTGACTTTCCGCAGGAGTTCCAGCGCGAGGTCCAGGTCCCCGGCGGCGCCCAGGGAGGCCTCCTGCCGGAAAATCGTCAGCGTCCGTGGTGCCACCGCGGCCTCCGGCATGTTGTTATGCTCCCTTATGGTCATCTTGCAATTCCTCGTCGTAGCCGCCGCGTTCGCCGTCATCGATTCTGTCTGGCTCAAGTCGATGAGCAAGTTCTACCGGAACCATCTGGGGCACCTCATGGCGGACAAGCCCAATCTAGGGTACGCCGTCGCCTTCTACGTCCTGTACATCGCAGGAATCGTCTTCTTCGCCCTCCAGCCCGCGCTCGACGGCGGCAGCTGGCTCACGGCGCTCGGTTACGGTGCTGCACTGGGCACCTTCGCCTACGCCACCTATGACCTCACCAACGCGGCGACCCTGAAGAACTGGCCGCTCATCATTGTGGTCGCGGACATCGCCTGGGGCGCCGTGCTGACGGGCCTGGCCACAGTGGTCGGCTGGCTGGTCTTCCACTAGGGACCGCGCCACAAGGGATCCCGCCCCCAGACGGCTCATGTCTGAGGGGCGCTTCTTATATGGAAAAGCTTTCTGATGGGGGACCAGATATGAACTACCGATTTACTGGCGGCGCTGCCGTGGCCATCATCGCTCTCGGCCTGGGGTCATGTTCTTCTGCCGATGTCACGCCGCCGGCGGATGGTGGAACATACGACACGATTGACGACCTGAAGAAAGCTGTTGAATCCGCTGGCCTGCTGTGCCCGGAGCTGGTCTTGGACAGGCCCCCTTCCAAATTCTCCGCCTCCTCGGGAAGCTGCAGCGAGGACCTGTCCCTGGCTGTCTACTCCACCGATGTGTCTCTGGAGTCGCAGCTGGAGTTCTGGAGGCCGGTTGGGCAACGTTCGATCAACGTCGGCAAGAACTGGACCGTCGTAACCGCCGACCCGAAACGCCTTGAGAAGAAACTGGGCGGCACCGTCCTTCACACAGGGCCGTAGCCCGCAAGTCAGGAACCACTTCCCTGTTCCGGCCCCTGTTGTCCTCAATACCGAAACGGGAGGTGAGGTCACCCGGCGCGGATGAGGCGCCGCACCTCACCGGGGGCACAGACTGGAGCTGCCGCGGTCCATCGGATCGCCTTGTACCCAACAAGAACGGAGGCTTCAGCATGGCTGAGACATTGGATGAACTAGGGCCCGTGGACTGGATCGTCGTGGAGTTCCCGGGGCCGAACTTCGGCAACGGTCAGATCGCCCCTTTCCTGGATGACCTGGTCAAGCGTGAGCTCGTCAGGGTGCTCGACATGGTGTTCCTGAGGAAGACCGATGACGGCACGCTCGAGACGGCAGAGATCTCCGACCTCGAAGAGGGCCAGCTCGGCGAGGTGCGCATGGCCGAGGCGGAACTGGCCATGGTGCTCTCGGAGCAGGACGTCATGGACCTGGCCGCCACTATTGAGCCCGGCCACTCCGCCGCGGTGCTCGTCTGGGAGAACCTGTGGGCGGCCCCCTTCGGCTCGGCCATCCGCAAGGCCGGGGGCCAGCTCGTGGCCAGCGGCCGGATCCCGACCCAGGCCGTCATCGCCGCTTTCGAAGCGGACGCCCAAGCCGAGCCCGAAGCACTTAAGGAAGGAAGCTGACATGCCACTCGCAGCACGACGCAGGCGCCGGACCGCCGCCGCCGTTGGCGGAGCAATTGTCGTCGCCCACGGGATTAACCGTCGTGGCGACCGCCGGGAGGACCGTCGGGACGACCGCGGCGACCGGCGGGACGACCGTCGCGACCGTCGCGACTGACCAACGCGGCTGACCGCCGCGACGGACATACGGAGCCGGATCCCGGCTCCCCCTAGTGCGCATGACCCTCCAAGGGTCATGCGCACTTCACTTAGCAGTCATGACCTAAGACTTCCGAAGCGTCAGGATCTGCTCGGCGCGGCCGAAAGGGCCCTGGAGGTCATGCAGCACAGTCGAGGTCAGGCCGATTCCGTCCGTGCCGAAAGAGACCTCGTTGTCCAGCCCCAGCCATTCCCCTTCGGGGCGGCGGTACATGTGCACTTGAAGGTCCAGATTGGGGAACGCGTAGCTGCCCTTGCCCGGCGGAACCCGGGCGGCGATCCCGTTGGCGGTGTCCACCAGTCCGATCAGACGGGACAGGTCGCTGCTGTCCTTCCGGTCCGTCAGCGGGTGTTCCGTGTGCAGCCAGACCGTCCCTGAACCCGCGCGGTGCCCGTCGGCAATCCGCATTTCCAGCGAAGCGATGTAGCCGCCCGGCCAGATGCTCGCGGCGTCATACGGTTCGCAGTCCTGCGGCGCGTGAATCCGCGGGTCCTCGAACGCCGCGATCGCGCCCGTGTCGGACATGATCATCCGCCAGGCCGTAGCGCGGATGGCGACGCGCCCCTCCGCGACCAATTCGGCCTGCACCAGCTCGATGGTCCGGCCCGGGCGGAGCGTAGTGGTGATGACCTCGAACTCGCCGCCGGGGATCAGCCCGAGGATCTCATAGCTCAGGCGTGCCATCCGCATGTCGTCCCGCGGTTCGTGCCGCTCCAGGCAGTCCGCCATGATGCCGGAGGCAGGTGCCATGTGCTGTTCGTGCTCGTTCCAGGCCCCCTGGGCGTGGATCGTGGAGCGGAAACGCCCTCCGCCCAGCACCTCGTAGTAGAAATCGCCGTCGGCAAGCACCGGTAGTTCCGCAGTCGTCACTGTCTGCCCTTTCGCGTGGCTGGTAATCCCAGAACACACTATCGCCTGCGCGCCCGCGACGGGCCCGGGTTTGCGATAGCCGCGACTCATATTCCCGCCATGGTCCCGCTGCGCTACGCGAACCGCCACGCGACACGCAGGAACCCTGTCGTTACCGGAATTCGGGTAGCGGCAGGGCCGCTCCGCAGCGCCAGGCGCAATCCGCGTCGCCAGACACAATCCGCAGCGCCAAGCGCAATCCGCGTCGCCAGACACAATCCGCAGCGTCAAACGCGTGGCGCCGCCCGGACCAGGGGCCGCTGTTCCCTCGCGTCCGGCCGGACTGGGTAGACTCGGAATCAGACTGTCCGCGACTATCCACCGAAGAGGTGTTCCCCTGATTCGAGTCATCAGCTACAACCTGCGTAAGCACCATGCCAGCGGTGAGCTGGTTGATCTGGCCCGCGATTTTGAGATTGATGCCTTGTGTCTGCAGGAGTGCGACACCAACGACCTGCCGGACACTATTGGTGATCTGCACCTTGCAGACGCCACCAAGGGCAACCGGCTGGGCCTGGCGATCTACTACCGGATGGACCGTTTCAGGGCGTTCGAAACAAAGACCTTCGCCTTGAAGAAGTCGCTGCATGACCGCGTCCTCTCCCCCGCGCACGAGCGGCTCATCGGCACCCGGGTGATCGATAACGAGACGGACCACGACCTCGTCATCGCGTCGTTCCACGCGGCCCCGCTGACGGCCTCCAACTCGCTCCGGCGGAACCAGATCCACGCCGCGCACGCGGAGCTGATGAGCATGGGCGGCGGCCTGATGTCGCTGATGGTGGGCGACTTCAACTACCCGTTCTTCACCAAGAACCTGACGGCCCAGATGAAGGACGCGGGCTACGACCTGACGCTCAGCGACCGCCGGACCTACACGCGGTACAAGGTGTTCAAGGGCCACTTTGACTTCGCCACCTCGCAGGGCCTCAACATCGAGAGTGTTGAGACCCTGCCACGTGGGGCCTCGGACCACCTTCCCATCCTCATTTCAGCGGAGTACGGCCAGGACGCTCCCGCGGCCGACGACGCCGAGTCCCCAGCCGCGTAGCCACGGGCCACCATGCGCCGAGCCTGGACACCACCCCTCCCGCCGGGCCTAAGGATGGTGCGGGACTATGAGCGTCCCTGGCTGAAATCCGATCTTGCCTCGGGGGCGGCCCTGAGCGCTTTCCTCATTCCGGCGGGTATGGCGTATGCCGAGGCCGCGGGGCTTCCGGCGGTCACGGGACTTTACGCCTCCGTCATCCCCCTGCTCGCCTACGCCGTGTTCGGCCCCTCCCGTGTCCTGATTATCGGCCCGGACTCCAGCCTGGCGCCCATGATCGCTGCCGCCATCCTGCCTCTTGCCGGCACGGATCCGGACCGCGCTGTGGCCCTCGCCGGCGTGCTGGCGCTGGTGATCGGCGGCCTTCTCCTGGCCGGCAGGGTCTTCAGACTGGGCTTCGTCACCGGGCTGCTGTCCAAGCCCATCCGGGTGGGCTACCTCAACGGAATCGCCCTGGTCATCATGCTGAGCCAACTGCCCAAGCTGCTCGGCATTCCAACCCCCGCCGGCTCACTGGTCAACAGCGCCGCCGGCACCGCGCAGGCTGTCGCCCAGGGTGCCATCAATCCCCTCGCTTTGCTGTTTGGTGCCGGAACCATCGCCGTCATCGTTGGGTGCCGCTTCTTGCCGTGGAGGCTCCCCGGCGTGCTGATCGCCGTCGTGGCGGCCTCGGCGCTGACGGCCGTCCTGGACCTGACGGGGGCGCTCCCCACCGTCGGAGCCCTGCCCCCCGGCCTGCCCGCGCCCGCCCTCGGCGGAATCAGCGTGGACGACGTCATCTCACTGCTGGGTCCGGCGGCCGGCATCGCCCTGATTGCCTTTGCCGACACGTCGGTCCTCTCCAAGAGCTTCGCTGCCCGGAGCGGTGTCCAGGTGGACGGGAACCAGGAGATGGGTGCGCTCGGCGCGGCGAACGTGGCCAGCGGCTTCTTTGGCGGCTTTCCGATTTCCGGCAGCACCTCGCGGACCCCGATCGCCCTCGAGGCGGGCGCCAAGAGCCCGCTGAGCGGAGCTATTGCCGCCGCCCTGGTGGTGCTGTTTATGGTCGCGGCGCCCGGCGTCACCACCTTCCTGCCCTCCAGTGTCCTGGCCGGCGTCGTGATGGTTGCCGCGGCGTCGATCCTCGATGTGACGACGCTCCGCCGGCTCCTCAAGATGAGCCGGACCGAGGCCGCCCTGCTGGTGGCCACCTTCCTGGGCGTCGCGTTTGTGGGTGTGCTCGAAGGCATCGTGGTTGCTATCGGCCTGTCGCTGATCGCGTTTGTGCTCCGCGCAGTGGACCCCTACCGCACCGAACTGGGCAGCGTGGGCGACATCCCCGGCTACCACGACCTTGGCCGGCACCCCGAAGGGCAGCGCGTCCCCGGACTTGTGATCGCACGCTTCGACGCCCCGCTCTTCTTCGCCAACGGGGCAGTCTTCACCGAACACATCCGGTCGCTCGTGGCCGACGCCCCGCAACCGGTACGGTGGGTGATCGTGGCGTCCGAGGCGATCACCGGCCTGGACACCACTGCACTGGATGACCTTGTGGCCCTCGATGATGAACTGGCGAAACGCGGGATCAGCCTGGTGTTCGCCGAGATGAAAGGACCCATCAAGGACCGCCTGATCCAGTTCGGCGTCAGCAGCAGGTTTGGTCCGGACCACTTCTTCCCCACGGTCACCAACGCCGTGAGGAGCTACAAGAGGACCTTCGACCTGGAGTAGGACAAGGATTCCGTCCGCTCAACCCCGGAACGGAATCACATCGATCCTGCCGTCCGGCCCGACTGTCACCAGCACCTGCCTGGCGGTCACGCCCTGGAGCTTCCCGGCCAGTTCCGCGGCCAGCCTGCCGGCGTCGGGACCGGCATTTGGACCCGGCCCGACGTCGGCCCGCCGCCACACCGTCACCCTGGCTCCGGTGGTGTCCTCGATGGCCCGGTGCAGCGGTGCCGGATCGGTGCCGGTGACCAGGACGACGTGACCGACAGTCTGCTTACGGGCGGGCTGGGCTGCCCCGGTGACGGCACGCTCGCGGCGCCACACCGCGAAGTGATATCCCGCGACGAGGCCGGTGGCGACCAGCAACCCGAGCGGGGCCCGGATCCTGTCCACCACGCTGCCGCCCGAGACGTCGCCCAGGAAGTACTCGAACATCCGGTAGCCGATGACCAGCAGGGTGACGACGGCGACCACGGCGCTCAGACCGAACACCACAATCAGGTAGATCCGGCGCGCGTTCTGCCAGTTCCCGGAACCGCCGGCAGGACCGGACGTCGCCGCGGTGCTCTTCTGCAGGGGCTTCCAGCTGAGCCACCACACCACGCCGCCCACCAGGAGAGAGCTGATGCCGCCGAGCAAGAGGGTGCGTGCGCTGGAGCCCGCAAGCGGGGAGGCCGCCATGGCGAGGGCGGCGTTCACGATCACGCCGATCCCGGAGGCGGCGGCCACCAGGGCGACGCCGGACGTCACCAGCCGGCTCCCCTGCCGGATGGCTTCCGAACTTTCCCGAGCCAGCCCGCGGTGGTACACCCAGACCAGTGACCCGATCGCTGCGGCGGCGATCGCCGGCGCCAGCGGCTCAAGCAGTTGGTCCATCGGTTCAGTGCGGTCGAAGGCGAGCCGCAGCAGGACGAACACGGCGACGCCCGCACCGCCAAGGGTCAGCACGCCGGCGCCGAGGACCCCGACGGCGATGAGGCCGACGCTGGCGAGATCGCCGCGCAACCGCCGGCCGCCGTCGTGCTTCCAGTGCCACCACCAGACCAGCCCGCCGCCCACTGCCCAAACGAGGGACTGCAGCGCCGACACCCACCAGGGCTTACCCACCGTCGCGGCGGCCAGCGCCCCCCGCAGGGCGGCGTCCAGCAGGGTGGACAGGGCGGTGACGGCCCCGCTGACCCCTATCACCAGCCCGATGTAGCTCCCCAGCACGGTGGGAACGTCCAGCAGATCCAGCGGCCGCCTGCGGGGATGCCGCCACATCCACCGGTGCCAGACGCAGACGGCGGCCCACACCAGCCCGGTGGCCAGGGACAGTCGCCATTGCAGCGACTGGCCGCCGATCAGCGTGGTCAGCGTACTCAGCAGGTTGCTCGTCGCCAGCACCAAGGCAAGCACGTACATGCCCGTCACATACAGGCCCCAGCCGATGGACGCCCGTTCTGTTTCGTCGTCCAGGCGCCGCCAGACGGCCCACCAGAGCAGCGCCGCGAGGGGTCCGCCGATCAGGGCGAACGCCAACGAGCGCGCCAGCCCGGCCACATCCCCGGTGGCCAACTCGGTACCCCCAGCCAGGAGCCGGGCCAGCAGCCCGCTGAGTCCGACGGCGGCGATCACCACGAGGGCGAAGAGCAGCAGGTAAGTGATGAGGCGGCGGACGGTCCGCTGGGCCGAGCCCACGACGGATTCAGCGGTCATCGCTTCACCGCCGGATCCGGGCACACCGTCAGTTGCCAGGGGGCGCTGTTGATGAGCCAATTGTCCCCCGTCTTGACGAGGTCAAAGACGTCCTCGATCTGGTACTCGGCGCTCCCGAACGGCCCGCCGGCCTCGGAGACCGTGATCAGCACCTTGACGTCCGCGGATGCGGGGCGTTCAGTGGTTGAGACGAGGGTGACGCGGAGGTTGTCCGCGGGCGCCGATTCCAGGTTGTTGCAGCGGTCCTTGGCGGCGTCGGTGAGGTAGGCGGCCGCGGCCGCTTCGTCCCCGGCGATCACGGCGGCGGAGTACCGCTGGACTACGCCGGCGGGCGTGGACTCGTCCACGGGCGCCGGCTCCCCCCGGGTGAACACGACGATCAGGGCGACGACTACCAGCACGGCGATGGCGGCGACAATCGCGAGCAGGGTCCGGTCCGGCCGGTGACGCGCCGCGGGCGGCTCCGCCGCGGGCGTTGAGTCGTTCGGCGCTGGTTCGTTCGGCGCTGGCCCGTCCTGCGGGGGTTGGTTGGGCTCGGGTTCGTTCGCCACGGGACTCATGCCGTCAGTATGAGGCAGGGAGCGTCGGCCGTCACTGTGCCGTTCGGCCCCATTCCGCCCTGACCTGCTGTTTCGCTGCCGTCGGACACCCGTGAGCGCAGTGAGCCGGCCGCGACGCTGCTGCTGCCCTACGGGCCCGGGCACCGCGCCGGGACCGCAGGGGCAGCAGCGTCGACGCGGCCCGCGGCAGGCACTACGCTCAGGAAATGGGAATCGTGCGGAAAGTCCTCAGTGTCCTCCTGCTGGCAGTGATCGGCTTGTTGGGCACGGGGCCGGCGGCGCTGGCCGTCACTCCCGTCGGCATTGTCGTGGAGGACCGGGCGGGGGTCCTGGACGAAAACACACTCCTGCCGGCCGTACAGGCGATCGAGTTCTACCAGCCCACCAAGGTGGCCGTTTACACCTACAACGGCTCGGCCTCGGCCAACCTCAATGAAGAAGTCCTTCGGTTTGCCCGGGCCGAGCATCCGGAGTGGATCAGCGGGGACGGGCAGAAATGGGCGGACGGACTCTTCATCTTCGCCCTGGACCCGGTGGGCCGGCAGGTGGGGACCTACATGGGTGAGGACCGTAAGGTCTCACTCGAACAGCGCGAGGACATCCAGAACGCTTCCAAGGAACTGCTTCGCGATGCCCAGTGGACGGAGGGCACCATCGCCGGTATCCAGCGGGGCGCCGAACTGATCAACCAGCCGTGGTACCGGTCCACGGCCTTCCTCGTCGCTGCGTGGACCGCCGTGGCAGCCGCCGTCGCGGGCGCCGCCACCTGGCTGATCGTGCGCTGGCGGACCAGGGTCAGCTGCCGCAGGGAACTGGCCCGCGGCGACGCCAGCTACTCCAACGTCAGCATGGATCTCCAGGTCACGGAGCTCAACGCGGGCACCATCCCGGAAGCCTCCCGCTACGGCAGCACCGTGCTGGAGAAGCACCGGACCTTTATGGCGAAGTACAACACCGCCACCGGCCTGGCCAACCAGGTCCATGCCCTCACGCCCAGGGGCCTCAGCAGGCGGCCGAGCCTGAAGCTGGTCCGGAGCTACGCCGACGCCGCTGCCGAGCTGGACGCCCTTGACGACGTCATCGCGGACACCAACGCCCTGCTGAACCGGGCCTCCGCCTGGGCTCCCGCCTGGGACCGGCAACTGGCTCCCTACCGCGCTGACCTGGCTGCGATCGAACAGATGCTGAGCAAGCACCATGCTGAGGGCGACTCCGCCACTGCGGCAGCCCTGCGCTCCTTCCGGGACCAAAGCCACCGGGACATCGAACGGTGGACCGCGGAACTCGCCGACGGCGCGATCACGCCGGAGACCGCACTGGACCGGCTGCGCGACGCGCGCACGCACCTGTCAGAGCTGCTCAAGAACCACGCCGACACCGTCATCGATGGTTTCGCCAGGAACGAGAAGGAAGCCGCCCTGATGCGCAGGGATATGGAGAGCGCGCAGGCCGGGAGGAAAGCGAAGTACGGGCGGGCCTACGAACCCAGCATCCTGGGGACCGTGTATCCCGCGTACTACTTTTTCTCCGTGCCTACCTTCAACTCGGGATTTACCACCGGTGTCCACAGTGTCAGCAGTGCCCGGGGCGGAGGCGGCAGCACCACAGGATACGGCGGCAGCGGCGGCAGCTTCTCCGGCTCCGGCAGCTCATCCGGTTTCTAGTAGCGTCAGTCGGCCTTGCCGTGTTCGACGACGAAGTCGCCGCCGGGGAACAGGATGGTCTCGTGGCCGTCGTCGAACCGGACGTGATACGGCGGGGCTCCGTCAGCCCCCTTGACCTCCAGTATTTCCCCGTGCCGGTCCGATGACTCGACCGTGGTGCCACGGATGATGATGCGGTCTCCCTGTGATGCTTTCATGGCATTCACCTCCCTTTCCAACCTACGATTGTGTGTCCTGTTGCGGAACGGAGCTCAGTTAAACGAGCACAGCTAAAAGAGTCCGGCGGTAACTGTGCCGGTGAGTTGATGGATGACGCGGGTCCGTGCAGCCATGTCCGACATGTCCTGGCCCAGCGTGTAGACCACAAACACGAACGCCCGTTTCCCCTTGACCAGAATGCTGGCGTCGTGGAGATTGCCGAACAGCAGACCGTACTTGTGGAAGACGGCGACCCCGGGCGGCACGGCGGCCGGGATCAGCACTTCGTAGTTGGTGTTCTGCATGTAGGACAGCAACTGAGCCGTGTGTCCGGCATTAAGCAACCGGCCGCTGTACAGCTCTGACAGGGTCCTCGCCATCTCTGCCGGAGTCAGCGCGTTCACGGTCCGGTCATACGGGATTCCCAGTGACGCGGCATAGTCTGTCAGTCCCTGGTGGCCGATGGCAGCGAGAATCAATGCCCAGGAGTCGTTATCGCTTTGCTGGACCATCTGCCGGATCTGTTGGCCCGCGGTGGACGCCCCCATCGGGGCCGCCAGCGACGCCTGGCCGGTTTCCACCATATGGTAGTAGGCCGCTGCGGCGAGGATCTTCCCGGTACTGGCAGCCACAAACTTGTCCGTCGCCCCGTACGTGTGCACCTTTCCATCGGCCATATCGATGAGGGCCACACCGAGCCCGTAGGCGCTGTTGGCCTTGATGACCGCAGTGATTTGCGCGTCCAGAGCAGGTCCGATGCTGGGAGGTACGACGGTGGGCGTCGGGGTGGGCGTCGGGGTGGGCGTCGGAGTCAGCGTCGGAGCGGTGGCTGACGGCGATACTGCCGACGCCGCTCCCGCGGCACGCGCAGAGGCGGAAACGGACGATGCCGGCGGAGCGCCGGCATCGACTGGGGAGCTGGCCTGAATGGTGGCATACACACCCGCGGCCAGGATCAGGCCGAGGACGGTCACCAGCACGATCAGGAACTGCGGGCGGATCCCGCCAAAACGCCGGATCCCGTGGGTCCCCTGGGCCGGCTCCGGTGCATGTCGGCCGCTGCTGGAGTGCCGGCTAGGTTCAGAAGAATCCATCGGACTCAACCCCTGCACGTCGGCGGGAGCGCAACCTCGGCTGACGCCACACGCGGGTTCACAGGCATACTCGTCCTTCTTCGTAACGTACCGCGGCGCGGCTTCAAATTTCCTGCATTGTGCCCCCGCCCCGGCCGGAGCGCAAGAGTCCGGTCCGCAGAAGCGCCGGTCCAGCGGACATGGTGCCTCCCGGCGTCGGGCTTTCCCGGCCCTGTCAGGGCCGCCCGTAGCGGCGTACGCTGGATCGCAGCCCCTCAGCCCAGTATAGGAGCCGCCATGCGCAAGGTCATTTTGATGATGCAGGTATCCCTGGACGGATTCATCGAGGGTCCGGACCGGGATCTGAGCTGGCATCGGGTCGATGACGAACTGCACAGCCACTTCAATGAAGAGCTCCGGAACATGGGGGCCTTCCTGGACGGCCGCGTCACCTATGAGCTAATGGCCGGGTATTGGCCGACGGCGGACCAGGACCCCATGAGCACGGCCCCCGAGATCGAGTTCGCCCGGATCTGGCGGGACATGCCCAAGATCGTCTACTCCAGGACCCTCGCGGAGGCCGGATGGAATACCGAGGTGGTGCGCGACGTCGTCGTCGAGGACGTTGTGAAACTGAAGGGGCAGCACGGCGGTGACCTCGCGCTTGGCGGCGCCAACCTCTCGGCGGCCTTCCGGCGGCTCGGCTTGATCGACGAGTACCGGATCTATGTCCACCCGGTAGTGATCGGACAAGGCAAGCCGCTGTTCCAGACGACAGAAGCCATGACGCCGCTGCGGCTGCTGGGGAGCCGCACCTTCGGCAATGGCGTGGTGCTGCTGCGGTACGCACCGGAGCCGGACAACGGGCGCGCAGAAAGCCGGTGATCCGTTGCCCCCAAGGCAACCGATCGACCGGCTTTCTCCGTGCTGCTCGTTGTGGTGCTGCTGTTAGCCGGCGCGGACGAACGTCACGGGACCGGTGGCGGTCAGCCAGGACAGCGGGTGCGCCATGGTGGCGTTGACGCCGTTCATGCCGCCGCTGATGGCCTGGCCGTTGCCGGCGTAGATGGCAACGTGGCCGGACTGGACGATGATGTCGCCGGGCTGCGGGGTGGAGACAACCTTGCCGTATTTCAGGAAGGCTGTGGGTCCGATGTCTCCCACCGGAATGCCGGCTGCGTTCAGGGCCTTCTCCACCATGGCGGTGCAGTCCTGCGTGATACCGATCTGGCCGTAAGCCATGGACAGCAGGGTGGCGTTGACTCCGCCGGCTGCCGGGGCGGCAGCGGCGGGGGCCGGTGCCGACTGGACCTTGACCGTCGCCTTGGCGGCCGGAGCGGGAGCGGGAGCCGGGGCGGGTGCCACCGGCGCCTTCGGAGCGGCCGCGGGCTTGGGTGCCTCGACCACGGGGGCCGGCGCCGTCTCAACGGCGGGGCGCTCAAAGGTGATCTTGACGGCGGAGTCCGCCATGACCGGTGCTACGACTTTGCCCTTGACGTCAACGGACGACGCCGGGGAGGAGTCGCGCTCCGCCGGAGCATCGGCTGCATTGGCGGCCATGGCGCCGCTGAGCACCATTCCGGATGCGGCGACGAGGACTGCTGCCTGGCGGCCGAAGGTTCCGGCGGTACGGCGTTTGCTGCGAAGATCGGCGTGCTTGGGCGCACGGGTATTGCTAAAAGTCATTAAAGGAGCCTCTCCCAATGCCTGCGAGGTGAGCTGTCGGATTCGGATGGGAGGCACCCGGCCGCACTCGGGCCCGATCATGACGGGCCGTGCGGCTTCACCCCAAGACCCCTGGAGAACAGCGGGTCAAATGTGGTTTCCCCGTCTCTGCCGGACGTTGCTTCTAGTTATCCCCGGGCCGCGGCAGAGTTAGGCAATCGGCTGGGGAGAGCCCGTCTCGGAAACAACAGGCACCTAACAACGGTAACGGAATGATCACGGCATGTCACATTGAGGTAACGGCGGGCGGGGTTGCGGGCACGCTTGTCCCCGGTCTTTCCCCACGTCGGAGGCTGCTTCAGGAATAGGATGATGGCATCACCGTTCCCCACAGCGGAGGCCCCGAAATGAACAGCCCCGACGTCACCAGGCACTGTGTCGCCATCTGCCAGCTCAGTGGTCAGCCGCAGGAGGACTTCAACGTCAATACGGAACTGCTGGTACTGGAGGACGGGGAAGTCCACGTGTCCACGTGGGACGCCGAGCCGCGCGACGGCGGCTTCGACGTGCACGTCCTGAACGACCGGGTGGACGCCCTCGGTTTTATGGTGGTCACGGATTGGGAGTTCTTCGACGAGAAGGCCTACGCAGTGGTGGAACGCCGGCCGGGAACCTGACAGAAGCCCTCACAGGCGCGGAAGCCTGGACGCGTCACGGACCCGCTCCAGCAGCCGCGGCGAGGGGCGCAAGCCCAGCTCGGTCCACAGGACGGAACTGTACTGCCGCAGGTACCCGTGGGCAGCCGCCACGTTTCCTTCATCAAGGCAGATGTCGATGAGAACGGCGTGCACGGATTCACGGAGCGGTTCAATGGCCTTGGCCCGGAGAGCCGCATCGATCGCTTCCGGATACCGCCCCAGATTTCGCAGCCGGACAGCCAGCGCCTCCAATGCATGCAGCTGGACCTGACGAAGCCGTTCCCGCTCAATCAGGAGCCAGTCTTCATCCCACGCCGGCAGCAGATCGCCGGTCAGCGGGGAGCTGTTGGTATCTTCCACCGACAATTCCCCGCCGGGTGCCAGCAGCCGGGCTGCCTGTGCCCGGCACTGCTGGAGATCAGTAGTCACGTCACGGCCCAGGGCAAGTTCATTCCGGCCTGCTGAGATCAAGGACCCGTGCACCGCCCGGATTCTCCACAGTGCTGTTCGGAGGCTCCCGTGGCCGTGATCCACGGTGGAATCCTCCCACAATTTCCCAATGACGGCCTGTCTGGAACATTTCACGTCGTCCTGCCGGGCAATTGCGAGAAAAGCCAAAACCCGCTGGGCGTGAATGGGCAGATGAAGCTGACTATGGGCGAGGAATAGGGAAAAGCCGTTCAAGAGGAACAGGGCCGGGTGAACCTCCGATGTCGAATCTGCGACGGAAGATGGGCTTGTTGCAGACGTCATGACAAAACCCCACGTGACATATAACGCAGAAAGTATTCAGAGACCGGCCGCGGCATACGCGGCGATCGTCGACATTGCTACGCAACGTTGACGGCTAATAAGGAACCCGGGCGGATCATTTCCGTCATGAGTGCTGATTGTTCCGTGATATTACTGCGCGTCTGGCGGAACCCACAAGGGGTGATGATTCGGGTACGGACCGCGAACGGCAGCCAGCGGGAATGGGTGGTTTTCGGGACCGTTGAACTCGTTATGTTGCTCGAAGCACTTATTGCTGAGCTGGAAGATGAGCCGACGACGGGAATGGAGACAGAAGATTGACGGTGAAAAACACAGCTGTGACAGACGCTGAAAACATTATCCTGTAAGGAGGGTGTCATGGACGCACAGTCCGGTTTCACCGGCGAGACCCTGTTCTCTGGCCTGTCATTGGCCGAACCTCCCCCGGCCCCGGCCTTTGCCCGGGCGGAAGCCCCCGAGGCGGTCTTGAGCACGCCCTTCCCGGCCCGATTCATGACGGAGGCCTTTGCCCCGGAGGTCGATGAGGCGGCGGCGTTCTACACCGAACTCGAAGACGAAGACTTTGTGGACGCCCTGGACCGGCTCATCAACGAAGCAGCGGCCCACCAGTTGGCGGATCAGCGGAACTGGTCTTCACTTCCGGCGGAGGCGGACACCCGGGCCTCGCTGGAGGACTGGGTGGAGCCGATTGCCGCGGAGGCCGAACGAGCAATGGACGGATTCGCCGAACGGCTCGTGGCAGCGGATGTTTACGGTTTGCCGGCCCAGGAGTTTGAACAGCTCCTCGAGGCCGCCAGCAACGAATCGCAGTACGGGCTCTCCGGCTACGAAGGTTTCATCGGCGGCATCATCCGGGCCGGAAAGAAGCTGGCCCGCGGCGCCGTCGGGCTGGTCAAAAAGGGCATCGCGGCCGTCGGAAAAGTCCTTCCCATTGGTCTCCTGCTGAACAAGCTCAAAGGCCTGGTAAGGCCGCTGCTCAAGCGTGTCATCAGTTCCGCCATGAACCGTCTGCCGGCCAGCATCCGGCCGTTCGCCCGCCAATTGGCAGCCAAACTGGGGGTCGCAGAAGCCGAAGCCGAGGACCCGGCGTCCGCCGAGGGGCTCGCGGAGCTTTTTGAACTTGAAGTCGCTTCGTTGCTCTACGCCCCCGAAGCCGAAGAAGAACTCGGTGAGAGCTTCTTCGAGCCGCGCGAATACGAGTCCGCGGATGCTGTGGCCGCCTTGGACACGGCCCGCGCCAAGTTTGCCGCGCGGCTCGCGGAACTGCCCGAAGGCAGCAGCCCGGTAGCCGAAATCGAACAGTTCCTGCCCGCGGTCATGGCCGTGCAGCCTCTCATCAAACTGGGCATATCCATCATCGGCCGGCAGCGAGTGGTCAAGTTCGTGGCAGGCATCATCGCGGGCCTCACCAAGGGGCTGATCGGCGCCGGACCCGCCAGGATGATCGCGACGCCGGTCGCCGACCTGGGCCTCAAGGTCTTCGGCTTTGAGACGCAGGCCGAGTCGGAACGGCTCCTGTCCGGTGAAGCCGTGGCGTCCACCGTGGAGGGAACCGTCCTGAAGCTGATGGAACTCCCCGAGAGCGTTTTTGAGGACCAACTGCAGCTCGCAGCCGCTGTGCAGGAGTCGTTCGTGGAATCGGCCGCCGCCTACCTGCCGGACAAGATCCTGCACCACGACCTGCCGGAGCGCGAGACCGCCGGCGAAGGCGGCGTCTGGCTGCTGATGCCGCGGTCAGCACGGCCCCGGTACCGTTACCGCAAGTACACCCGGGTCTTCCCCGTGCGGATCAGCCGCCAGGCCGCCCGTGCCATCCTCTGGTCCGACGGCGGCACCCTTGAAGGCCATCTTCTCGACCGTGGCGTGCGCCGGTGGCCGCTCGAAGCCGAGGTGGACCTCTTTGAGGCCATCCCGGGAACCCAGTTCGGCCATCTGACCCAGGATGAAGGAACGGACGAGGCTGAAGCGGCGGACGCCACGGAGTTTCAGCTGCTCACCCCGGATATCGCCGGGATGCTCCTCGGCGAGCCTGCCCTCGGCCGACGTGCCGGGCCGGCTCCGGCCATCGGCAGGCAGCGGCCAAAAGTTGGCAGGCGCTACTTCCGGATACGGGCTGTTGCCTTGGCGCGCGGCAAGGCCAAGCTGCGGCTGGCCCGGCGGCTGTTGGTGTTGCTCGAACCCTCCAGGCGGCGCCTGCGGGTCCAGCTGAGGATCTCGGAACGTCAGGCCCAGCAGATGCTGGCCATGCTTCAGCCCTCGTCACCGTCCGCCAGGCGGGATCTGCCCTCGGTGCTCGGCGCCCTGCACGGGATCTATGCAACGACGCTGCCCGCGGTACTGGTGGCCCGGATGGTGCGGCACGGGCTGGTCAAGGATGCTGCCGAGGCGGCAGCCCCGGTGGATCGCTTGATGAAGGCGGTGGCAGCGGGGTTGTCCAAGTTTCTGACCCAACGCGCCGCGCAGCTCGCGGCGGCGGTGGCCGAGCCGCCGGGCGGGGTAACCATCTCGATCACGTTTCCCGAACTGACCAAGGAAAAGCTGGGCGGCGAACTCCAGGTGCCGGAGGTAAGTGTGCATTCGGGGTGGAAGTACAGTGGCCAATGATTTCGTGACAGAGCAGTCGGCCCTCGGCACGGAAGTCCGACACTGGCGCCGGGCCAGCATCGCCCTGACGGACCTGGAGGTGCTGGCCGCGCCCGCGGCCTGGCTGTCGCTGGAAAGCTACCTCGGCCTCAGCGTCCGTTCCAGCCTTCGGTCCATTTCCACGTCGGTGGTGGCGGAGGCTGACCACCTCAGCGCGGCCCTGGCCGCCGCCCGCACAGCCGCCGAGCTGCGGGCGGTCCGCACCGGCCTGCTGAAACTGCGGCAGCGCTACGAACAGGTGGAAACGGTGCTGGATTTCTACGGTGACGCAGTCAACACCCGCACCAATCCCCGGATTGGCGCAGTGCTGCGGGGCCTCGATGCGATCGCGGTGGACAGCATGGACCGGGTCCTGCGTCCCCTCGGGATCCCCACTCCCCCGGTCCTTACCTACCTGGACAAGGGCATCGGCGCCTCCATCCTGCGATCCGGCGCCCGGCTCTGGGATGCCTCGCTATCCCCGGTGGCCGCGATCAAGATCACCCGGCACAACCTGTGGCGTCCCACCTCGCTGGTCCACGAAACGGGCCACCAGGTGGCCCACCTGACCGGCTGGACCGAGGAACTGGGCTCCGCACTTTACAGCCGCCTCGCGCCGGTTTCCGTCGTCACGGCCGAGAGCTGGCGGAACTGGGCCAGCGAGGTGGCCGCGGACGTCTACGCATTTGTTCTGCTCGGCTACGCGCCGCTGCCGGCACTGGCCACAGTGGTGGACGGCCCCAGCCGGAAGGTGTTCCGGATGCCGTTTGGCGACCCGCATCCGTTTGGCTGGGTCAGGGTGCTCTTCAATGCGGGCCTCTGCCGGTCCTGGTTCGGCCCCGGCCCGTGGGACGACCTGGCCCGGGCCTGGATCAACCGCCACCCACTCGAATCTGCCTCCCGCGAGGTCCAGGAAATCGGCCGGGCGAGCCTGGCCCAGCTGCCGGCCCTGGCGGACGTTTGCACACGCGCTCCGATGCGGGCCTTCGGCGGCGTCCCGATTACGGCGCTCGCCCATCCGTTGAGCGTGGCTCCGGCAGAACTGGCCCGGCTGGCAGAGCGGGCCGGAGCCTCCCTATACACCTCCAGCTACCTCGCGCGGCTGGAGGCCATGCGCGTCCTTGCCTTGTCGGTGCTGAACGGCGACGCCAAGGCGACCGACGACGACGCCGTCGAACTTTGGCTCCGACGCATAGGCGGCCCGGCCGCCGTCGCCGCCTGAGACCCCTGAGAGCAGCACCGGAAGGAAAGTGACATCGAAATGGAACAGAAGGACACCGGTGCGGCGGCATCACCGGGGCAGGCGAAGCCGGCCGACGCCAAAGTTACGGCCCGGGGCCCCGCCAAGACCGCTGCCCGGGACACCACCGCCCAGGAAGCAACAGCCCAGGCGATCCGGGATGCCGCCCGCGACTTCAGTAAGGAAATGGCGGGATCGATCAGGGAAGTCCTGAATGAACAGAACGTGCTGTTGGCCCAGCAACTGCGGTTGAAGGAGACGGACATTGCCCTGGTGCAGGAGTTGCTCGCCGAGCGCAGCTCGCGGCAGGCGTCCGACGAGGTGCTGAGGCAGGAAATCGACCGGAAGACCGAACCCAGGAAACGGGACCGCCGCGGACCCCGCGTGATCGACGCGGAACCGGAGCAGTTGCTGCTGGCGTTGCAGTTCAATGCACTCTCCAGCGTTTTGGGCAGCCGGAAGCGCACCGGCGTCCAGCAGAAGGACACCCTGATTCCGTCGCCGGAAATCCTGGACAACCCCGGAGAACGCACGCCCCCTTACCTGCTCAAATTCGTGGCGCCGTTGCCGCAATCCACCGAAACAGTGGTGGTCAAATTCCTCGACGGCGGGCTGGCCCAGGCTCCCGCCAACGAGGTCGGCGACGGATATCTGGGCCTCGATTCAGACCAGGTCCACTTCGTCGAACTGCTTGACGACCAGGAAACTCCGATCGCGCTGGGAATCCCGTTTCGGCGCTGACCACCAGAAACCTTTGGAGGCCCCACAATGTTCCGCACCCTCGCCCGACTGGTGGTTGATCCTACGCTGACAACCCCCAACGCCGTTCCCAACCCCGAAGTGGTGTTTGCCCACAATCCCATCCAGCTGAGCCGGTGGCTGGAAGAAGCCTTCGCCGTCAACGGGTTGGCCAGTTTCCTTCCCGCTCCGCCCACGCTCCCCAGCACGACCACGGGAAGCCAGGCTGTGGTGGACGGGCTGAAAATGCCGCCCGGGCTGCTGACCTCGCTGCCCTCCGGCATCAGCCCCGGTACTGTCATCCCGCCCGGATACCAGGAGCCCACTCCGTTGGGGACAACGACGCCGCTCCCCTGGGACCACCTCATCTATGCCTTCCTGCTGGAAAATACCGGAATAGTCGAGATCCTGGGCGAAGTGGTCCGCCGTTACAAGGTGGGTGAGACTCTCGCGCCCCCCAGCCTTCCCACGTTGCTGTGGGCGAGGCACACCGAGGAACTCTTCTTCCGGGATCCCCCGGCCTTCCATATCCTCGGAGTCTCCAGCCAGCTGCGGCCGGATGCGCGGGTCAACCGGCGCAACGCGTATTGGCGCATGTTTGGCCGGGACCTGTCCCACCCGCCGCTTGGCGCCCCGTTGGAGGGCCAGCCGTGGAAGCGCGACGTCGGTGCCGGCTCGAACACGCGCTTCTTCGATCTCTGGGAGGAACTGCTGCGGCAGGTCTGGCAAGGCATCCTCAACGACCGGAACCAGGGTGGACCCAACGCCACCGACCGCAGCTTCATCGCGTATCTGTGCCAATCGATCGCCGAGATGCTTACTATGCGGCGCCGCGGCGGCATGCTGGCCCAGGAGGAGTTCGCGTACGTCACCATGCTCAGCTGGTTCCATCTCACAGTGGAATATGACACTTCCGTGGTGAAGGATCTCAAGGCGGAAGCCGACGCCAACGGCAACCCCGCGGACCGGTTGGCGGCCATCGGGGCGCGCGTGGGGATAACTCCGCCACGGGAGACCCGGGAACTGTTCGAACTCGCCGGGCTGCTGTCCCCGCTCATGTGGTTCATCGAAAACGGGGCCTTCAGCTCGGAAACCAACGCCGAGATGCTCTACCACTCGAATCTGGTCCCCAACCCCGTCGTTGCGGACGCCATGATCCGGATTATTGACCTGTGGCAGTCGGCTACCGGCACCCGGATCAAGGATCCAACGGTCGTCGCGGTCAGCCCCGACGCCAAGCGCCCCACCCAGCCGCTACGCCTCCCGGAACCGACTCCGACGGCGGCGGCCCCGGTTTTCACCGCGCCCTCGCCCAACGGCAAGTCGGCCCGGGTCTAACACGGTAAGGAAGATGTCATGGAGGACTACTTGGCTACCCAGGTCTTCTCGCTGAACGGTGACGGGGAGACCGAACAGGAACATCCCACCTGGCCGGTAAAGGAGGACGTCTTCTCTTTCCACGACAGTCCGGCAGCTACGGAAGCGCTGGATGAGGGGTTGGCCGCAACACCGGACCCCAGCGAAGCCTGGCGGGAGGACTACGTGGCGGAGGATACCTACAACGCCCTGACGTGGAACCACCCGGAGCAGGAACAGGAGAACCTCACGTGGCAGGTGCAGGCGGATCTGGCCGAACTTGAATGGCCGGCCGCTGAGGAGTCTGCCGCCGGCGAACTCGAGGGCTCAGCTCCGGACGGGGGCGCAGACATCGATGCCGGCCGACTCACCATGGACAGGCTGCCCTTGCTGCGCCCGCATCGCGGCACTCCCCCGGATCTGGTGCTGAAATGGAACAGCATGCCCCGCACCGGACCCGTGGATGTTGTGGTCCATCTCCACGGCTATTCCGGCCGCCGGGAGAAGATGACCCTCGTCCGGGACAAGGAGCCGGCCAGCGGACTGGACTTCACCGATCCGGCCGATCCCTCGGCACGCGGCCGCACCCGGCCCACCTTGGCCATACTGCCACGCGGTCACTACTTCGGCGGCAACAGCGGTGCGGGCTACTCGTTCCCGGAGCTGGTCAAGCCGAACGGGCTCAAGAAGCTGATAGCCGCCGCCCTGGAGGCCTTTAATGCCCGCACCGGCGCCAGCGTCAGCCAGGGCAAACTGATCCTCACGGCCCACTCCGGCGGCGGTGCGGCGCTCATGGCCATCCTCAAGCACACCGACCCGGACGAGGTCTTCACGTTCGATGCCCTCTACTCGGACCCCGCCGCCCTGATCCAGTGGGCGAGCCGGCGCCACCAGGCCGGCTCGGGGGCGCTGCGGGTCATCTACCGTGGCGGTGAACCAACGGCCCGCAACAGCCTGCGCGTGGCTAAAGCCCTGAAGACCCTGGGGTCCTCGCCGGCATTCCGGGTGGAAGCCACCCGGACCGCCCACAACGACATCCCCCGCCGCTTCGGCTGGCGGTTACTGGCAGACCCCGCGGCAGATCTGGCCAACGCCACGGCAAGGGAAGACACGGCAAGGGAAGACATGGCATCGGAGGTCATGTCCGCTGAGGGCAGTGCCGCTGAAGACCAGCGCGGCGAGCCCGACGCCGGCCAACTCCACTTCGGCGAGAGCGGGTTCCGTTTCGAGGATCCTTCGGCGTTCTCCGAGACGGACAAGGCCGAATCCGAACACGACGAAAGCGAAGATGCCGAAGCGGGTGAGGCATTCGAGGACGAGGAAAGCGAGGACTTCGCCGGCGAGTCCGGCGAGGCCGAGGCAGGTGAGTGGGAACTGGCGGCGGCGGAAGCCGAGGCTGAGGACATAGGAGAGCATGAGACGTTCCCGTCCGGGCAGGCGCTGAGCCTCGCCTTGGGGAAGACCGGCCAGGGCGAGGAGCACTGGGATCCCAACGGCACCGGGTTGCCACTCTATGAGACGGGCCCCGCGGTCCGGGGCCTGAAGCTCTCGCCCAACTTCACCGTCGGGGAGTTGGTCTACAGCGGCGGCCAGTATGCAGACAAGGCGCGGATTTCTCCGCTCCTGGTCGCGGCCTTGCAGAAGCTCCGGGACCGGGTTGGCAGGCCGGTGCGCATCACCTCCGGCTACCGGTCCTGGGACCGCAACGTCGCCGTCTACCGGCGCAGCAATCCCCCGAAGAAGCCGACACTCAGCCGGCACTGCAGCGGGCAGGCCGCGGACATCACGGTGGCGGGAATGACGGGCATGGCGATCGCCAAAGCCGCCGTCGACGCCCTGGGTGACGGCATTGGAGTCGGTATCGGCGCCGGTTTCGCCCATATTGACGTGCGAGGGACCTGGACCTCCTGGACCTATCTCCCGGGTGCTGCGGGGAAGGCCGCCGTCGCCGAGATCAACGAATACCGGAGGAACCGGAATAGGGGTCCGGCACCGGCCCCCGCGCCCGCGCCGCTGAAGTCTGACCGGGCCGCCGGCCGCGTGGTGCGCGGCAGTTTCACGAAATGCGCCACGGGCGAGCAGCCCGGGGCACGGGCCATGGCGGACCAGTGGCGCCGGCTCACAGGACGCCACGCCGGAACCTACAACTGCCGTAAAACGGAGGCAGGCACGCCGTCGCTGCACGGCGAGGGCCGGTCCGTGGACCTGCACGGGATGGTGGACCGCCCTCTCGAGAAGGCCCAGGCGGACGCCTATGTCGCCTGGCTGAAGAGCAACGCCGTCGAGCTCCAGGTGGCCTACCTGATCTGGAACCACAACCACTGGAGCTGGGCACGTCGGAACGAAGGCTGGCGGCCCTACCCCGGGGCCAACAAGCACATCGACCACATCCATGTTGACCTCAGCTGGGAAGGGGCCCGCAACCCCAGTCCCCTATTTTCCGGCGCGGTTCCCGGGATCAGCGGATTAGATGCACCACCGCAGCCCAAGCCGCCACCGAGCCCGCCAAAGAAGGTCTCGGCAGTGCCCGCGCACGTTGTGGACTTCGTGGGCCGCTACGGCCCGCACGCGCAGCGCTCGCAGGCCACCAGCGGTGTGCCGTGGCTCGTGACCCTGGGGCAGGCCGCCTTGGAATCGGGCTGGGGCAAGAAGGCACCGAGGTTCAACTTCTTCGGTATCAAGGCCAAGGCCTCGGTCCCGGAACCGCAGCGGCAACTCCTGCAGACACGTGAGGTGCTCAGCCACCCCAACGGGAAATTTCCCAAGGTCATCTCGGTAACGCCGTCAAACGGCCGGTACGTCTACATCGTCTTGGACTGGTTCCGGGCGTACGCCTCGGCGGAGGAGTCATTCGCCGATCACGGCGATTTCCTGCGCCGGAACGCCCGCTACAGCCGGGCCTTCGAGCACACCGCCGACCCGTACGCCTTTGCCAACGCTGTAGCTGCTGCCGGGTATGCCACAGATCCCAGCTACGCCGCTACGCTCACAAGCGTCATGCGGCTGATCGAACGGGCGAACGCCGCACATTAGCAGTAGCAGGGCGGCGGCGTCCGGGTAACGGCGCCGCCGCGTGGACCGCTTCCGCTAACTCCGGGCCTTGCATTCCGGCATGCTCACGGTAATACTTCCAGCTCGGGGCGCCGCTTGGCCATGTCGGTGAGCACAAGGTCCACCGCTTCCGCGGCGACCGCGCCGTCGTCGTCCTCCAGCAGGTCCGGCGGGCGCGGCTCCGCCAGCACCGAGCGGGCGTGGCGCACGAACCGGGGCCAGTCGCCCGCACCTGCGCGGAGCTCGCGCAGCGGGGACAACAGGGCGGCGCGGCGGAGCCAGCCGTCGGGGTCCCGCACCCAGCGGTCCAGGACGCTGCCCGCGCGCACCCTGCCGATTGTGTCGAGTCCGGCGACCAGGGGGCCGACGACGTCGACCGCGAGCGGATCCACCAGGGCGGCCATCCGTGCGCTGCGCACGAAACCCTCGATCCGGGTCAGGTCCGTGTTGGTCAGCATGCGGACGCTGGACTGCAGGAGAACGACGGCGGCGAGGCGGCGTTCGAAGACCGGCACGTCCCACAACTCGGAACTGAGAGCGGTGATGTCATCGTGGGTCAGTTCCGGATGGCGGCGCAACGCATCGCGGACGGTGCCGCGCACGGCTCCGACGGACGCGCCGTAGTAGCGGTGGCCACCACCGTGCCTCGCCTCGGATTCCTCCGCGCGGCTCCACGACGACTCGCGCTGGAGCGCAAGGTCGATGAATTCGCCGGCTTCGCTCATGCAGCCATTCTCCCGCATGAAGGGGGCATCATTACCGTCGCAGGTGCCCGATAGCCTGTATTCATGGGCGGCAAGCAGGGGCCCGACGCGGCTCGACAATCGGATGCTGCAGAACCGGCGGCCGGGCAACCAGGGCGCGGATCCTGTCCGGCGGATTGCCTGTCCGTCCGCACCGGTTCGCCGTCAAATGTCGGAGCATTTAATGTCGGAGCCCAAAAGTAGAGTTTGATCATGGACGGCGACCAGGGGCCCGACGCATTTCAACCGGCTGGATCACTTCATCCGGCTGGCGCCGTTGAGCCGGAACGCGTGACGGTCGCGGAGGTGGCCCTGGCGCTGGGCGGCGATGTGGCTGAGCTGAACGGTGCGCAATTGATTGCTGAAATCCGGGCCCTGGAAGACCAAAAGTCTGCCCTGGCTGCCCGTCAGGCACGTTTGTCCGTCGCGTTCGATCTGCTGCAGCGCCGTGAACAGGCCGACGCCGGGATGCCGGCGGCCGAGCTCGGGGCCGGGGTCGGCGCGCAGATCGCCCTGGCCCGGCGCGAATCCCCGGCCAAGGGCGGCCGGCTCCTCGGCCTGGCCAAAGCCCTGGTCACCGAAATGCCCCACACTTTGGCGGGGCTGGAGGCCGGGCAGCTCAACGAATGGCGCGCCACCCTCCTGGTGAAGGAAACCGCGGGCCTGACCCCGGAGGACCGCACCGCCGTCGACGCCGAACTCGCCGCCGACACCGGAACGTTCGACGGCGCCGGAGACCGGCGCATCATCGCCGCGGCCCGGGCCGCGGCCTACCGCCGGGACCCGCGCACCGTCACCCAGCGGGCCAGCCACGCCGCCACCGAACGGCACGTCAGTCTCCGCCCGGCCCCGGACACCATGTGCTA